>CAKKSE010000112.1:24971-34548 GCA_919903025.1 Nitrospiria bacterium
CAGACTTCGCATACACGGTCCTGACCGCTCTCGGCGTCGGCACTGCGTTCGGCTACGTTGCCCAGCGCGGACGCTTCTGCATGAACTCGGCGATGCGGAACGTGATCCTTCTTCGGGACTTCCTGCTCTTCCGGACGTACCTGCTCGCCCTTTGCGTCGCCGTGGCTGGGACGCAGGCGCTTTTCGCGATGGGCCTCGTCGAGGGGGTGAAGCTCAAGGAGTTCTACTACGCGGCGAACATCATCGGAGGATTGGTCTTCGGGATCGGCGTGGTCCTGGCGGGCGGGTGCGACAGCGGGTCGATGTACCGGATGGGGGAGGGAATGCTCGGTTCCTGGGCGGCCGTCTACGCCTTCGGTCTGGGCGCGGCGGTGACGGGCGTCGGGGTCTTTTCCGGTCTCCGGACGTGGCTGAGATCGTTCCAGATCACGGTCGACGGCGATGTCGCGACTCTCGTCAACCTGCTTGGCTGGAACCGATGGGTCTTCGTGTCGATCGCCGTTTTCTTCGCCGTTTTGGGCCTCGTCTTGGGGAAAAAGGAGAAGCACCAGAAGGGATGGGGATGGCGGGCGAGCGGCGTGGGGATGGGAGCGATCATTCCGCTGGCGTGGTACTTCTCGGCACGATCGGAGTATTCGTTCGGGTTCACGTTCTCCGGACCGACGGCCAACCTGTTCACGTACGCTTCGGCCGGCATTCCCTGGACGATCGATTGGGGTATGCTCGCCCTGGCCGGCGTCCCGCTGGGCGCCTTCATCGGGGCGATCCGCGGCCGGGAATTCAAGTGGCGCGTCTCGCCCCCTCCGCGGCTCATCCAGCAGTTCGCCGGGGGCCTCATCATGGGGTTCGGGGCGCGCCTGGCGGGGGGGTGCACGATCGGCCAGGGTCTGACGAATTCCGCCATGCTGACCGTCGGGAGCCTCGTGACGATGGTCTTCATCGTCCTTGGGGCCTGGGCGATGGTGTATATTATGTTCATGAGGGAATGACCGGTTTGCCCTTGGAGCGAGGAGGCTTGCGATGGCGGGAAAAGGTCGTTGCAATGGCCATGGACTGTATTCGGGTTTTCGGGAGATGTTCGACCGGAACGGCAAGCTCGAAGGGACCTTCTTCGTCACCGCGGCGGGCAAGGCCGGACGCCTGGTTCTGAAAGGGGACCGATTTGTCGGCGCCCGGTTCGGCCAGGACCGGGGAGCAAATGCCCTTCAAGATGTCCTCTTGCTTCATGAGGGGGAGTTCACGTGGGAGACGGTCGCCATGCCCGATCCCGCCTCGATCGATGTTCCCGCGAGCGAAGCGATTTTCCGCGTCCTCTTGGATGCGAGCGAGCTTTCGCCTCTTCCGGCCGATCTCAACCGTCCAGAAGCACTTGTGACGAGGACTCGACTGGCCGGGGGATTCTCCGGCCTGGGAGGCCCCGACCATGGCCTTCTTTCGCGTATCGGGTCGGGCGCGACGGTTGGAGAAGTCCTCAGGGCGTCAGCCGATCCTGGGCCGGCGACAATGACGCGCCTGAGGCGGTTGCACCTCTCCTTGCTGGTCGACATCACAGCGGGAGAAGCGGAGACGCCGGTAGAGCCGGCGCCCCCAGAAAAAGCCGGCGACGTCTGGAGTGTGATCGACGATTGGAAGGCCTAGCGGCATCTCCTCGACGTTCTTGACCCTCCATCCGGGAAACAGGTTCATGAACCGTGTGATCTACGCCGACTACAACGCCACGACGCCCGTCGATCCGTCCATCCGCGAGGCGATGCGGCCGGCGTTCGAAGATCTGTTCGGGAACCCTTCTTCGAGCCACTGGCTGGGCGTCAAGGCCAAGATGGCCGTGGCCCAGGCCCGGAGCCGCGCGGCCGCTCTCCTCGGGTGCGCCCCCATCGAGTTCTACTTCACGAGCGGCGGGAGCGAGTCGAACAACTGGGCGATCAAGGGCGCGGCGTGGGCGCTCAGGGGGCGGGGAAACCACCTCGTCACGTCCGCCGTCGAGCACGCCGCCGTCCTGAACCCGTGCCGCTTCCTGGAGTCATTCGGGTTCGAGACGACCGTCGTGCCGGTCGACGGGCGCGGCCGGGTCGATCCGGACGACGTGGCGCGCGCGATCCGGCCGGGGACCGTCCTCGTCTCGATCATGCACGCGAACAACGAGGTCGGGACGATCCAGCCGGTCGGCAAGATCGCAAGGATCTGCCGTCAGCGGGATGTCCTCTTTCACGTCGACGCGGCGCAGAGCGTGGGAAAGATCCCGGTCAACGTCGCCGAGATCGGATGCGATCTTCTGAGCGTGGCCGGCCACAAGTTTCACGCGCCGAAAGGGGTCGGGGGGCTCTTCATTCGTGAAGGCGTGACGATCGAGGCCCTCGTACACGGCGCCGGGCACGAGCGGGGCCGGCGGGCCGGGACGGAAAACGTCGCGGGGGCCCTGGCGCTGGCCCGGGCCGCCGATCTGGCCGGGGAAAGGCTCGCGGCGTACGGCCCGAGAATGGCTGGGCTTCGCCGGAGGTTCATCGACGCTCTTTCTTCGGCCGTCCGTGACGTCGTTATCTATCCCGTGGATAGCGGGGCGGATGTCCTCCCCAACACCGTGAACCTCCGGATCGCCCGGATCGACGGCGCTCTTCTGGCCGAGCGGATGGAGGGGGTGGCCGTCTCGGCGGGGGGCGCGGCCTGCCACGGCTCGGCGCGGGCGCCGTCCCACGTCCTGACGGCGATGGGCGTCCCGGCCGATGAGGCGCTGGGCGCCGTGCGCTTCTCGTTCGGATGGGAAAACACGGAAGACGAGATCGACGATCTGGCGGCGCGGATCGTCCGCGCGGTCGAATCGATCGATTCCCAGCCGGTTTCGGCCTAGCCCGTGTCCGCGTCCGGGAATCCCATCCTCTTCCGATCCGGTTTTGCCGCCCTCGTCGGCCGGCCGAACGTGGGCAAGTCGACGCTCTTCAACGCGCTCCTGGGCGAAAAACTCGCGATTGTCACCGACAAGCCTCAGACGACGCGGAACAGGATCCGCGGGATCCTGAATCTTCCCGACGCCCAGGCGGTCTTCCTGGACACGCCCGGAATCCACAAGCCCCAGCACCGGATGAACGAGATCATGGTGAAGAACGCCGTGTCCACGCTCGGCGAAGTCGACGTGGTCTGTCTCCTCGTCGAGGCGACCCAGCCGCCGGGCGTAGGGGACCGCTTCATCATCGATCTCATGAAGCGCGTCGGGACGCCCGCGTTCCTCGTGATCAACAAGATCGACCTGGTTCGCCGGGAGACCCTTCTCCCCTTCATCGACGAGGCGAGGACCCTGCATCCGTTCGCCGAAGTGATTCCCGTCTCGGCCGTGACCGGAGAGAACCTGGAAGACCTCAAGGAGACGATCGTCCGGGCCCTGCCGGAAGGCCCCCGCCTCTTCCCGGAAGACATGAAGACGGACCAGACCGAGCGTTTCCTCGCGTCCGAGCTGATCCGCGAGCAGGTTTTCCTGCAGACGAAGGAAGAGGTCCCGTACTCGACGGCCGTCGTCGTGGAAGAGATGAAGGACCGTCCCGACGGAACGATTTACATCCGGGCCCTTGTCGTCGTCGAGCGTGAGTCCCAGAAGGGAATCGTGATCGGCCGGAAGGGGGCGCGTTTGAAGGCGATCGGCCAGGCGGCCCGCCACGAAGTCGAGCGGATTCTGGGAGCCAAGGCCTACCTCGATCTCTTCGTCAAGGTAAAAGCCCGCTGGCGCGAGGAAGCGGAGATCCTCAGGGATTTCGGCTACACGATCGAGGACGGGGAGCGGTGAGAACCTGGGAGACGGCCGGGTGGGTCGCGGGGCTCCACCCGTTCTCGGAGTCGGACTGGGTGGCGACGCTCTACACGGAGGCGCGGGGGAAGGTCCAGGCGATCGCCAAGGGAGCCCGGCGGTCGCACCGGCGGTTCGGCGGGCGGCTCGATCTCCTGAACCGCTGCCTGTTCCGCCTGGTCGAGAAGGAGACGACGTCCCTTCTGCGGATCGAGGAAGCCGATCTCCTCGCCTCGTATCAGGGAATGAAAGGGGACCTGGACCGGCTTTTGGGGGGGATGCAGATGCTGGAGACTGCCTGCCTCCTTGCCCCTGAGGGGGAATCGCAGCAGGCTGTCTCGGCCGTCCTCGAAGAGGGTTTTTCCCGGATCGAGGACGGGACGCTTCCTCTGGATCGCGTCCCAGGGGCGCTCATGAAGATCGTTTCGCTGGAAGGATACCATCCGGAGTTCGGGCACTGCCTGGACTGCGGCCGGGTCCCGCGGCGGGAGGATCGGCCATGGGGGCTCATCGCCGCTCGCGGAGGGGTTCGTTGCCCGTCGTGCGGGATCGACGGAGAGAGCGTGGCTCCGGCGGACCTTCTGTTCTTTGCCGCGTGTGGGGCCGGTCGGGGCGAGGGGGCGGGGCATTCGCTGGCGGAGCTTTCCGGATTGCCGCCGCCGACGCCCGGAGCGATCGACGTGGTGCAAAAGTATGTACGCGCTCTTGCCGGGAAGGAGATCCGCTCAGCCGGCCTCAGGTGGACGGGTTGAAGGGCGCCTTCCTTATCACGCCGGTTCGATCGTGCAGGTGAGCGGGTATCCTTTCGATCGGGCCGTTGCGTGCGTCTGGTCCTTCTTGAGCTCGGCGACTTCCAGCGGGAGGGTGGCGACGACGGCCGCGCCAGCGTTGTGCACCTCGTACATGAGCCGGACGGCTGACTCGATTTCGTGCCGATAGAGAGAGACCAGGATGAAAACGACGAATTCCATCGTCGTCGCGTCATCGTTGTGGAAGACGACGTTGTAGAGCGGGGCAAGATCTTCGCGGGACCCGCCCGCGGTTTCGAAGCTTGCGTCTGGAAGGGTGATCGTGGCCATATCCGTCCCAAGTCCGAACCAAAGAATACGCTCCCTGGCGCCGAAGTTCAAGGCTCGGTCTTCTTCAAACCCCTTTTTTGGCCTGGAGATAGCATTTCCTGGGGCCTCCTTTCCTTGACAGTCCGACCCTCGTGTGATAGTTTTGCATTGGGCTGGTAACCGATCAGAATATTACTCTTTGCTCAGAGCAAACCCGCCGAAAGGCGGAGACGCAGAGCTACGAGACTAAATGCGCCGGGGAAATTCCCGGGGCACACGTCAGTCGGGCCGCCAAAGAGATTATCCTTTGGCGGCTTTTTGTTTTCTTGGCCATAAGTTAATGTTAATTCTAGCTTTTTGTCGCGCCTGAAGGAGGCGCGCTAGCATCTGCCGGGCGGTTACAGCGTGGTCTATAATGAATGGGATTAGGTCTCGCTGGCTAATGATCTGAATCTCAAGACTTTTTTGCTTGACATCCTGTCTCAGCTTTGTTAAGTGTTTGTTCGATTGTCGGTAGAGAGGGTTCGAGAGGGAAGTTGAGGTTCCTCTTCATGCTAGGAGCGAAGGATGCTCTTCTCTAAGGCTCCACGGGTCATCGGCCTCGATATCGGCTCAAGCTCGGTGAAGGTTGTCGAGCTGCAAGAAACCCCGAAAGGATATTCCCTCGAGAAATTCGGAATGGCCCC
Organism: Nitrospiria bacterium; assembly: GCA_919903025.1. Lineage (GTDB taxonomy): Bacteria > Nitrospirota > RBG-16-64-22 > RBG-16-64-22 > RBG-16-64-22 > RBG-16-64-22. The sequence continues at coordinate 30,488 of CAKKSE010000112.1, forward strand.
GCTCCCGCCCGAGGTGATCGTCGACGGGACGATCATGGACGCGGGCCGGGTTGTCGAGGCCATTGCCCAGGTTCTCCAGAGCCAGAAGGTCAAGGCCAAGGACGCGGTCTTCTCCGTTTCCGGCCACTCCGTAATCATCAAGCGTGTCGCGCTTCCCGAAATGAGCGAAGAAGAGCTCTCCGAGTCGATCCATTGGGAGGCCGAGCAGTACATTCCGTTCGCGATCGACGAGGTGAACCTCGATTTTCAGATCCTGGGGTCGAGCGGGTCGGGAAAGCAGGCCCAGATGGACGTCCTGCTCGTGGCCGTCAAGCGGGAGAAGATCAACGACTACATCACCGTCGTGACGGAAGCCGGCCTCACCCCCGCCATTGTCGACGTGGATGCCTTCGCGATCCAGAACATGTACGAGATCAACTACGAGGTGGAGAGCCGGAAGGTCATCGCCCTCGTCAATATCGGCGCGTCGGTCACCAACATCAACATTCTCAAGGACGGGACCACGGCCTTCACGCGGGACAGCACGATCGGCGGGAACCAGTACACGGAGGCCATCCAGAAGGAGTTCGGCCTTTCCTACGATGACGCAGAGAAGGTCAAGCAGGGAGAGGGCGGCGCGGCGGTGTCGATGGATGAGATCGACGGGATCGTTCAGGCCGTCTCGGGGGACGTGGCCACCGAGATATCGAGGTCGTTCGACTTCTTCAAGGCGACATCGACGAGCCAGCAGATCGACCGGGTGATCCTGAGCGGCGGGTGCTCCAGGATGCGCGGGCTTCCGTCCCTCCTGGGCGACCGTCTCGGCGTGCCGGTCGAGATCGCCAGTCCTTTCAAGAACATCCATATCGACACCGGGCAGTTCGACCTTGACGTTCTCAAGAAGGTCGCCCCGATGGCCGCCGTCGGGGTGGGCTTGGCCTTGCGGCGGGTAGGTGACCGATGATCAGGATCAACCTCCTTCCATCGAAGACGAAGATAAAGAAGGCCGTTCCCGGCAAGCAAACGCTCGTGTACGCGGGAGCAGGGCTGGTTCTCGGGTTTGTTCTCCTGGCCGGCGTCTGGTACTGGAACCAGAATGCCATCAACGCCCTCGAAGGCCAGAAGACCGATCTTACGCAGAAAGCGAATCAGCTCAAGGTCCAGCTCAAGGAAGTCGAGCGCTTCGAGGCGGACAAGAAGAAGTTCGAGGAAAAAATCGCGATCGTCCAGAAGCTCCAGAAGAACCAATCGGTCCCCGTGCATCTTCTGGACGACGTCAGCCGGGCCCTTCCCGATCGCGTCTGGCTGAGCGCGCTCAAGGAGAAGAACGGCGCCGTCACGATCGAGGGATACGCATTTTCCAATGCCGACATCGTCATGTTCGGGAACAACCTCAAGAATTCCAAGTACCTTGGCGAGGTGGCGGTCGTGGAGTCGACGGAGGCAAGCCTGGAAAACCAGCCCGTCTTCAAGTTTACGGTCGCCTGCAAAGTGACGGTCTAGGTAAAGCAGGTCCAAGGGGGAGCGGCATGGATCTGAGCGCGTTCGAGAATCTTCCAGGCTGGCAGAAGGGTCTTGTCATAGGCGTCCTGTACGTATTCGTGCTGGGCGGCATCGCGTGGTTCGTCGTCTATCCGGCCTTCGAGAAGAAGGGGGCTCTTCAGACGGAAGTCAACAACATGGCGAGCCAGAACGCCAAGGACGAGGCGAAGGTGCGGCGCCTTCCGGAGCTCAAGAAAGAGAACGAGCGGCTCCAGGCGATGCTCACGGAGCTCAAGGCGAAGCTTCCGAGCGATCGCGAGGTGACCTCTCTTCTCCAGTCCGTTTCCGACCTGGGAAATCAGTCGGGTCTTCGGTTCAAGACCTGGAAGCCGGGACAGCGGAAGTTCCAGGGAGACCTCTACGAAGAAATCCCGATCGCGATCCAGGTTGTCGGCGGGTTCCACAACGTGGGGATCTTCTTTAACCACATCAGCCGGCTGGACCGGATCGTCAATATTTCGGACATCGTCATGGATAAGCCGGTCTACGAGCGCGGCATACTGACTGTCAGCGTGGCGTGCACCGCGACGACGTTCGCGAGCGCGGAGAAAAGCGCGGCCGAAGCGGCCGCTCCCGCGGCGCCGGCCAAGGGGCCTCAGAAGCCCGCGGCCGCAAAGGCGGGGAGGGCAGGCAAATGATGAGAGCCTGTCGCGGTCTTTCGGTGATTCCTGGACGTGTGTCCCGCGGTGTGGGGATTCCGATTCTTCTCCTCCTTGTCCTAAGTGTGTCAGCGGGTTGCGGTTCGCCCGAGACTCCGCCGAGCAAACCCGCCGCTCCCGAGAAGGCGGCTGCGCCCCCTCCATCTGGCGAGGCCGCCAAGGCGCCTGCTCAACCCGCGCCCTCGGCGGCAAAGGAGCCTTCCGCGGCCGCGGCCCCCGCGAAGGAGGCCGCCCCACAACCCCTGAAGGCCGAAGACTACTTCTACAATCCGTCGGGCCGGCGTGACCCGTTCCTTTCGTTGCTCGTCCTGCAAAGAGAAAGCGAGCGCGCCCGGATGGCCGGGGACATTCCTCCCCTGGAGAGGCACGCCATCCCGGAAATGCGCGTGATCGGGATCGTGGCCGGTCCTTCGGGATACGTGGCGATGCTGGAGATGCCGGATGGGCGGGGATACTCCGTGAGGGAGGGAAGCATCGTGGGCCGAAACAAGGGCGTTGTCCGCCGGATCGACCGCGGCAGTGTGATCGTCGAAGAAGCCTTGAAGACCCGTTTGGGAGAACTTCAACAACGGAAGTATACGCTTGAATTGCGCAAAAAGGAGGAGGTGCCTCAACCATGAAGCCGACCAACGTGGCCCGTGGTGCCGTGTTTCTCCTGGCGGGACTTATCGGAGTTGGGAGCTCGGTTGGATTGCTGGGAGCGGAAGAAGGAACGAAGGCCGTCCTGGACCGGATATCCACGAGAACCGACGGGAAATCGTCCATCGTCCGGCTGGACGGGACGGGCCTGGGAGAGGCGAAAGCCTTCTTTGCTGATGCCCAAAGGTTCGTGATCGACGTTCCGGGAGCGCAGGGAGTCGTGAAGGCCCCGCGAATTGAGGGGAAGTCGCCGGTGCAGAAAATCCGGATCGGACGTCATGCAGGCGAGGCGTCGAAGGTGCGAATCGTTCTCGATCTGCGGGGGCCGAGCGCGGTCGAGGAGATTGCCCGGACGGCGTCATCCATCGAACTTCGCGTGACCCGTGACGCTCGGTCTCGTTACGCGAAGACTGGATCTACTGCGGCCCCGGTCAAAGAAACGCTGGCCGAGGCGGCGGCTGTGCCGCAGGCTCCCGAAAAGGCCGAAGGAAGCGACACCAAGCCCGCCCAGCAACAGTCCGCCGAGGCGACCGTGACAGGGGGCGAAGTCAAGGCGGCCGGACAGATGACAGCCGATGCCTCAAGCGTTCCGACCGAGGGAGAAAAGGCAGTTCCTGGTTCTTCAGATAAAGGACAGACGGCGTCGGCGGCGAAAGCGTTGGAGATCGCAGGCGATACCTCCAAGGCGTCCGGTGCGCTTGAGCAAACTTCGATAGCGGCAACGAAATCCGGCAAGCAGGCGGAGTCCTCTAAGTCGGCCGATCCGAAGACGAAGGGCGGTTCCGAGGCTGGCTTGGGGTTCAAGGGGGAGATGGCCGCAGGTCTGGCGCCGCAATCGGCTGTTGAAGCCCTGGCTGGAGGAACGTCCTCCGCCGCCGGCAATGCCCCGGCATCCACGCCCGAGTCCGGGCCCATGTTTGACAAGACGATCGGCAAGGCCGGACCTGAGTACACGGGCAAGAAAATCTCCCTCGACTTCCAGGACGCCGATATAAAGAACGTTCTCAGGCTGATCGCGGAGGTGAGCGGTTTCAACCTGATCACGAGCGACGAGGTCACGGGAAAGGTGACGGTCAAGCTTCTCAACGTTCCCTGGGACCACGCCCTGGACATCATTCTGAAGACAAAGGGTTTGGGCGAGGTGCGGGAAGGAACGATCATCCGCGTTGCCCCCGTCGCGTCGTTGACGAAGGAGAAGGAAGATGAGGGGAAACGGCGGGCGGCCGAGGCTGCGGCTGAGCC
>CAKKSE010000113.1 GCA_919903025.1 Nitrospiria bacterium
AAGGCGCGGCTCGATGAAATCCTGAGGGAGCTGAGACGCCTCGCCAATCCCCGCAACGTCGCCGGCATGGCCCGCTACGGCATCAACCCGACGAACACCCTCGGCGTCCCGGTTCTGACGCTGAGGCGGATCGCGAAGGAGACGGGCAAGAGTCACCGTCTCGCCCAGATGCTCTGGGGCACCGGAATCCATGAAGCTCGCATTCTCGCCGCGCTGGTAGACGAACCCTCGGAGGTGACGCCGGGCCAGATGGGTCGCTGGGTCAAGGATCTCGACTCCTGGGACGTCTGCGACCAGTGCTGTTCGAACCTCTTCGACAAGACACGCTTTGCCTACGAGAAGGCGCGGACGTGGAGCGCGCGTAAGGAGGAGTTCGTCAAGAGGGCCGGCTTCACCCTGATGGCCTGCCTCGCCGTGCATGACAAGGTAGCGGACGACGCCCGGTTCATCGGGTTCCTCCCTCTGATCAAGCGGGGAGCCGACGACGAAAGAAACTATGTGAGGAAGGCGGTCAACTGGGCGCTCCGGCAGATCGGGAAGAGAAACCGCCGACTCAACCAAGCGGCGATCCGGACGGCCCGCGAGATCCAGTCCATTCCGTCGAAGAGCGCCCGGTGGATCGCCTCCGACGCCCTCCGCGAACTCACGAACGAGACAACCCGCGACCGGCTCAAGCGCCGGCGCGTCACTTCCTGGACCCGATGAGAACCTCGCGGATTAATCTGAGCGTGCCGAATACCCCGTAGCTCTGGACGATCGTTCGGAACTTGGAGGACCAGGAGAAGAGGAACTCCAGAGGCTCGCGGATGTTCTTGTCCCAGGCGAAGTCATACTCCCAGACAATGCTATCACCGGCGCCCAGCCGCTTCAAGATGCCCCACGTCTTGTCCCGATCCCGATCAAGGGAGTAGACGCAGACGGCGCTGGGGTCGCCGTTCCAATACTTGGCGCTCACGACCTCGCCGGAATCCACGAGAGGGGCCAGTTTCTCCGCCAGGTTGAGGATCTTCTCTTCCTTGTCGAAGACGATCCACTTCCCGCCGCTCCGCGCCCACTCGTCCTCGTTGATCCCCCGCGGCTCTTCCGGCAAGAGCCATGTCCACAGCCTGTCCTTGTGCCGCCGCATTTTTCCTCCCTGTCCGGCGCCGGCGTCAGTTCCTGAACTTCGCGTGGCACTGAACGCACCCGTTCAGCAGTTTCACGGTCATTCTCTGAACGCCTTTCGAGTCGCCCTTGCCGGCGGCCTCGAGGAGATCTTCGAGGTGCCGGTGGAATTCGCCGTCCATCCGGACGAACTCCCTCGCCTTGTCGGGGTTCTTGGGGAGTTTGATCTCGCCCCTCTTCAGCGCCTTCTCCGTGTTCACTTTCGCTTCATGAACGGCGTGGAACGGCTCCTCGACTGCTTTGAGATTGCCGAAGATCAGCGAATCGATCAGGTTCTTGAAGGCCTTGTCGAGAAATCTCATCTCGATCTTCAGGGAACTCTCTGCTGGCGCTGGCGCTGTCTGTTGCGCATCCGCGGGGGACATCGACGCCACGACAAGAACAAGACCGATTCCGGCGATCTTCTTCATCGCGCACCTCCTTGAGCCACACAGTGCAAAGCAATCCCCGCCCCCTTGTCTCGGAAGAGAGGCATCCCTCCCTTTGAAAAAGGGAGGCAAGGAGGGATTCCGCAAATCAATGTCTTCTCCATTACAACACCGTTCATAAGACCCCTCACATGAGCCCCACGGGATCGACATCGATCAGAACAGAGAGCGACGAAGCGCCCGGAACCCGTTGAATCGCCAGCGATCCGCGCCGAGCCAGGTCCTTCAACCGGCCGGGCTCCTTGCCCTTGAGGAGAACGTGCCAGCGGAACTTTCCTTTGAGCCGCGCGAGGGGCGCGGGCGCCGGCCCGAGGACCTCGATCTCTTTCCCGCCCGCCTCCCGCATGGCGGCCGCGCCCCTCGCGGCGGCCGCCGATACCCGCACTTCGTCCGTTCCCGTGATCAACACGCGCACGAGACGGACGAAGGGAGGATAGCGCACCTCGCGTCTCGCGGAAAGTTCCGTCTCGGCGAACCCGGCGAAGTCGTGTTCCTGGACGAAGGCGAGGATGGGGTGCCCGGGCACAAAGGTCTGGACGATCGCTTCTCCCGGCACCTCTCCCCGCCCCGCCCTTCCCGCCACCTGCATGAGGAGGTGGAACGTCCGCTCCGTCGCCCTGAAGTCCGGCACCATGAGCGACGTCTCGGCCAGGACGACGCCCACGAGCGAGACGCGGGGGAAATGGTGTCCCTTCGTGACCATCTGCGTCCCGACGAGGATATCCACCTTGCCCTCGTGAAGATCGCGGACAAGATCGATGTACGCCCCCCGCCCCCCCATCGTATCCCGGTCCATCCGGGCCACTCGGGCAGACGGGAACCGCGCCTTCAGCTCTTCCTCGATCTGTTCCGTCCCCACGCCGAGCGGGGCCATGCGCGTCCCGCCGCACGCCGGGCAGACTTCGGGGAGAGGGCGGGCGTGGCCGCAGTAGTGACACCGGGCGGATTTATCTCCCTTGTGGACCGTAAGCGTGACACTGCAATGGTCGCACGAGAGCGTCGCCCCGCACTCTCGGCAGAGGAGGAAGGAGGCCCAGCCGCGCCTGTTCAGAAAGAGAAGAGACTGCTCGCTTCTCGCGAGCCTCTCTTCGACCGCCGAGAGGAGGTCCGGGGAGAGGAACCGGTTCCCCGACTTCGCGCCCCTCAAGTCGACGATTCGGACGGTCGGGAAAACGGCTCCCCCGGCCCGCTCGGGAAGATCGAGCGGCCGGTAGCGGCCTTCGCGGGCGTTGTGGAACGTTTCGAGCGATGGCGTCGCCGTCCCGAGGACGACGGGGATTCCCGCCCGCTTGGCCCGCATCACGGCCGTGTCCCGGGCGTGATACCGAACGCCTTCGTCCTGCCGGTAGGACGGATCGTGCTCTTCGTCCACGACGATCAGCTTCAGCCGATCCACGGGCGCGAAGACGGCCGACCGCACGCCCACGGCTACGCGGGCCTCGCCGGATCGCAGCCGCTTCCACTGGTCCCTGCGCTCCGCGTCCGTGAGGCCGGAATGGAGGACGGCAACGGCGTCGCCGAGCCGTCGGACGAACCGGCCGATGAGTTGGGGCGTGAGCGCGATCTCCGGAACGAGGACGAGCGCACCGCCTCCCTCCCTGACGATCTCCTGGATGAGGCGTAGATAGACCTCGGTCTTTCCGCTCCCCGTGACGCCGTGGAGAAGGAACGGAGCGAACGTTCCGCCCCGGACGGCCCCGCCGATCTCCGCGACGGCCCTCCTTTGCGCCTCCGAGAGGACGATCGCCGTGTCCCGCTCGCCCGTGTCCGGATGCGCGAGCCGGGCGGCCTCCCCCTTCCTGAACGCGACGAGTCCCTTCTTCTCCAGGGCGGCCGCGGCGGCGGCCGACGCGCCCGCCGCGCGGAGCGCGGTGAGCGGCATCTCCCCGCCGAAGTCCTGGAGGAGAGCGAGGACGGCTTCCTGCTTCGCCGTCAGCCTCCGTCTCGCCGCCGGGGCGTTCGGGGCAAGAGCGACTCGAATCTCCTGTTTCTCTTTTGCAAAGGCCTTTTCCGGATCGGAGAATCCGGGAGGAAGAATGGTCTTGAGGACGAGACCGAGCGGCGCGGCGTAGTAGTCGGCCACCCATCTGGCGAGGTCGAGGAGGTCTTCGGAGACGACGGCCTGTTCGTCCGGCGCCGATTCGATCTCCTTCAGGACGGGAACGCCGGTTTCCCGGACGAGCCCCACGACGAACCCGACGCGCCGGCCCTTGCCGAACGGCACGACGACGCGGTGGCCGGGATGCAGGCTCGCGGCCAGACGGGACGGCACGGCGTAGTGGAACAGCTTGTCCACCCGCTGGCCGATGGCGACTTCGGCGATGGAGCATCTCGCGGTCCGAGTGACTTCCAAGAGACGAGTCCCAGGGTTGTTGATGAAGGAGAATGTCCGCCCCCTCCCCTTCGGGAGAGGTGCCCGAAGGAACCGCGGGCGAAGACCGGGAATAGGATAGCGGAACTAGACCGCGGTGGGAAGACGGACCCCGCCGAACGGCGTCAGACGGCTAGGCCTCGGTCTCGGCGGGCTTCGGGGCGGGGGAGCGGTCCCACCAGCGCGTCGGGAGCGGGCGGACTCTCAAGACCTGGAACAGGTTGCTGTAGTCGTCCGTCCAGAGGGGACCGGCGGTCGGGATCTTGGGGGAGGCCGCGGCGGTGATGGCCGAGGCGGCGAGCGTCTTCCGCGACCTGGCCAGGAGGATCCAGGTGCTCTCCCACTCCAGTTCCCCCTTCGGGCCTTCGACGACGACGCCCGCGAGACCGAGCTCCTGGGCCAGACGCCAGACGACAGGAACGAGATCGAGATAGCGGTTGCTTACGTGGAGGGCGAGGACGCCGCTCGCTTCATCGAGCCGCCCGAGGTAGAGCTGGAACGCCTCCCGGGTGAGAAGGTGGACCGGAATCGAGTCGCTGCTGAATGCGTCCACGGCCAGGACGTGAAAGCGATGCGAGGCGCGCCCCTCCGCTTCCCGCTCCAGGGAGATCCGCGCGTCGCCCAGAACCACTTTTTTCCGTGCGGCCGTGTCGGCGAGATACGTGAAACGGCCCTGGGGACCATCAGCGATCCCGACAACGGCCGGGTTGATTTCGTAGAAGTGGTATGTATCGCCCGCCCGCCCGTAGGCCGCAAGCGTCCCCGTCCCGAGGCCAACCACGCCGACGTTCAGCCCGTTCTTCCCCCTCCGCGATGAGTCTCGGGCCGGATGGTGTTGGAGGACGAGGCCGATGCCGCTCTTCCGCCCGTAATACGAGGTCGGCTCGCGCCGCTTGGATTCCGTCTGGTACTGGAGGCCGTGCGCGATCCGGCCGTGCTTGAGCTGGAGGTTGTGCTTGTCGGGATCGGCGGCCTCGCGCTCGACGAGATGTAGGAGTCCGTAGAAATTGCGGACGTTCCAGATGGAACCGCGCGCTGGCTCAACCGCCACGACTGTGAGGAAGAAACCGAAGACGATAAGCGCGGCGGGGAGGCTTGCCGTCCCGGCGCGAGGCCGAGGAACATTCGGCCGACCGCCGGAGAAGCGGGTCGCCGCGCGGACGCGCCGATGGACGGCGGGGAGCAAAACCACGGCCGCGGCCAGCCCCGCGGACCAGAAGCCCGGATACCAGTACCACTGCGCGGAAACAAGGACTGGAAGACGGTCAATCGTGAGGACCACGCCGAGGAGGAACGCGAAACCGAGGACCACGCGGGCAGGCCAAGGGCGCCCGGTGTAGAGGAATGACGTCCGATCGCGCGCGAGGACGACTAGGACGAGGAAACCGCAGAGCCACAGGCCGATGGGAAATTCCCAGAAACCGCTGAAGAGGTTCGGAGCAACGAGACCAACGAACAGGCCCCCAGCTGCGCCGCCGGCCGTCACGGCGAGGTAGAAAGACGTGAGGCGTTCGGGCGGCGGCTTGAGGCGCACGAGCTCCCCGTGACAGACCATGGCGAACACGAAGAGCGTCACGGCGTACGCGCCCACCTGGACGAGAATCGGAACATCGGGGCCGACCTGCCAGACAAGCGTTATCGCGGCCGCGAAGAAGACCATCAAGGGGAGGTAGGCCTTGCGGATATACCAGCGGTCGCTGTCGAAGGCGAGGACGAAGGTGAGGAGGTAGAGGCCGAGCGGGAGCATCCAGAGGAAGGGGATCACGGCGACTTCCTGGCAAAGCTGATTGGTCATCGCCAGAAGGAGGATCGAGGCGCAGGCGGGAAGCGCGAACCAGAGGAGGACGGTCCCCGCTTCAAGAGATGGAGCATCGGTTGCGCGAACCGGCTGAGGGCCGGCCGCGTGACGGACGCTCGTTTCCGGGGCCTGAGCGACGCGCACCGCGCTGTACGCGATCCCCGCGGCGAAGACGACGTATCCGCCGGTCCACAGCGCGGCCTGTGTCGCAAGCGGCGCGAGCACCTCGACGGCGAACGGATAACTGACGAGGCCGAGGAGCGAGCCCGCGTTCGACAGGGCGTAAAGACGATACGGCGAGGAACGGGGGTGCGTGACGCCGAACCAGGCTTGAAGAAGGGGGCCCGTCGCCGAGAGGACGAAGAATGGAAGCCCCACACTCACCGCGAGCAGGAGGATGATTCGCCCGACGGGCCACTCGTTCCCCTGGGGCTTCCAGCCGCCGTCCGGAAGGAGCGGCGTCCCCCAGACAAAGGCCAGCGCGGCGAGGACACCGAGAGAGACGAGAAGCAGGACGAGGTGGATGTTCCGCTGGTCCCGGATTCTCGGGTGTCGGACCAGCCAGTGCGCGTAGGCGTATCCGCCGAGGAGCACGACCTGGAAGAAGAGAATGCACGTCGTCCAGACCGACGGCGTTCCGCCGAACCAGGGAAGGATCGCCTTGGCCATGAGGAGCTGGACCTGGAACAGGAGAAAGGCGCTTATGAAGATCGTGACGGCGTAGTGCCACATGAAGAGATGGTCAGCCTGGATGCAATTGGGCGATTATAGCGGTTCTCGTCTGCACCCGTCTACCCGCGGTGCCGGATGCCCCAGGCGGCGATCGAACCGGCGACGCCGGCGGCGACGAGAAGACCAGTGAAGGCGTGCGGATGGATGAGAAGCATGGCTCCCGCCAGGGCCGCGCCCGCGAACGACCCGAGGGCCTGGAGCATCTGGTTGACGCCCGCGGCCGTGCCGACGATGGCGGGCTTGGCGATCTTCGTCGTCATTCCCGGAAGGACGGACTGGAGGATGAAGATGGAGAAAAAGAAGAATAGCGCCCCGGGGATGAGCGGAAGAAGAGCGCCCCGCGGGGCGACGTCGAGAAGAATGGGAGAGAGGGCCAGAAGGAGGAACACCGGGACGGCGATCGCCCGGCCGCCCTTCCGGTCCGCCGTCCGCGAGAGGATCCTCATGACGATGACGCCCACGAGGACGAGCGGAAGGTAGAAGAGGGAGAAATAGGCCATCGGCATGACCGCCGCGAGAAGGCCCGGAAGCGCGAGGAACAGGGCGCTCATCAGGAAGTTCATGAGGAAGGAGCCCAGATTGACGCGGAGGAGATCGCGGTCGGCGAGGAGGAAGGGAATCTCGCGGGGGTTGACGCCCACTTCCTCGAAGGCCGCGTGTTTTTCCGGCTCCGGGATGAAGAGGAGGATGTAACAGCCGCACGCGAGGACGAGCCCTCCCATCAGGGCGAACAGGAAGGGGATCCCGTACGCTCCCGCGAGGAGGGGGCCGAGGATCATCCCCACGATGAAGGCGGCCCCGACGGGGATTCCGAGGTAGGCCATGGCTCGATGGCGCCTGGAAACGGGAACGGCGTCCGCCACCATCGCGTAGACGACGCCCCCGATCGCCCCGCTTCCCTGGAGCGCGCGCGCGAGGATGAGGAGCCAGATCGTCGGCGCCCAGGCCGCCATGAAGCTGCCGATGGCGAAGACCAGCATCCCGCCGAGGAGGACGCCCTTGCGGCCGATCCGGTCCGAGAGGAATCCGAGCGGGACTTGGAACGCGGCGTTCGTGAACGAGTAGATTCCGAGGGCCAGGCCGATCTCGGCCGTGGAGGCCTTCATCCCGTCCTGGTAAAGGGCAAAGACGGGCAGGATGAGCGAGATTCCCAGGATCCGCAGGCCGGCCGCCAGGGCGACGCCGAGGAGGGTTCTTTTCTCGTTGGGGGTGAAGGAATCGTCGGAAATCGTAGAGGCCTTTGAGATCGGGTTCCGGAAGACGGCCGCGGCATGATAGAGAAGGGTTGCGTCTGCGCGCAACGAGATTGTTCCCATCCGCCTTTACGTTCGGAAAAGATTTGCTATACTGAGATCATCCCCCGAAGAACCAACCCAAGGGTTTTGCCCCCCCGGAGAGAACCCACCCATGGAGGATCCGATGGGACGAGCGACGCTTGCGCGGTTTCTGACGGTTTTTTCCCTTTTCTGGGTTTTCAATGCTTCTCCCGCATGGTCTCAGCAGACCGAAGGCGCGTCCAAGGCGGCCGGTCAGCCTTCGGCGGCCGGAGCCAAGAAAGCCGAGGCCAAAGACGAAGGGTGGCCCAAGGAGCCGGGAGAGATTGTCTTCGGGTACCTCTCCCGGGGCGTCGTTGTCGAGGAGTTCAAGGAGATGAAGCCTCTCGTTGACTATCTCCGGAAGGCGACGGGGATGAAGATCCAGCTCCGGACGGGGTTCACGTTCGAAAAGGTCTTCGACAATATCAAGAACGGGTACTACGATTTTGCGTACGTCGCGACGACCCAGTACGCCAAGATCAAGAAGACGGTCGACGTCCAGCTCGTCGGAATAACGACCAAGGACGGGAAGGACAAGTTCGCGGCCGTCGTCGTCGTTCGCAAGGATTCGGGAATCAACACCATCGCCGACCTCAAGGGCAAGACGTTCCTGACGACGAAGGGAGGGCTGGCCGTCCATCCCGCGCCGATGGACCTCATGGAGAAAAATGGCGTGAACCCCAAGACGGACCTCAAGATCAAGTTCGGGTCGGCCCCCATCAACTGCCTCATGGACGTTGCGGACCGGAAGGCCGACGTGACGGCAGTTCCAAAGGGGCTCTGGGCGAAGGCCGAGAAGATGGTGAAGAAGGAGGATCTCAAGGTGATCGGCGAGACGGACCCCGTTCCGCAACTGCCGATCATTGCGAGGCCGGGGCTCGATCCGGAACTCGTGAAGAAGGTTCAGGACGCCCTGTTCGCTCTGAAGCCGGGACATCCAGACTACGAGGCGGTCTACAAGGCCAACAAGAACTTCAACGGCGTCGTTCCGGCGAAGGATTCCGATTTCGACCAGACGCGCCGGCTGATGGCGAAGTGGCTGGACGAGCCGTTCCCCGGAATCTCGACGGGCCCGTCAGCGAAGCCCGGCCGCAAGAGATAGGCGGGAGATCTCCTCGACGATCCGGTTGGCCGTGAACTGCTCGAAGTCGAGGTCTGCGGGGGCTGCGGCCGCGTAAGCCGCCTTGGCCTCTTCCAGATAGCCGTTGCACGGCCGGGGCGGGGCGATCCGGAAGACCACCCGGTCCCGCCGCGGGATTTCCTCTTCCATCCGGCCCGCGCCCACGGGCAGCGTGTTCCCTTCCATTCCGACAAGGAGCATCCAATCGAAGTGCTTGAGGTACGTCGTGGTCTCCTTGACCGGGACGGGGGGAATGTTCGGCTTGGGCCTCCCGCCGAGCGGGAAGAGGCCGATGATCGCTCCTTCTTCGATGAGGTTGAACATCTTTCGGAACGCCGCCCGGTTGATCCGGACGGCCTCGGTCGTCGCTTCCGCCCGGGCGGCCTCTTCTTCGGGCGTCTCGCCGGGCCTAGACGCCGGGATCTCGCGCCTCGGCACGATGACGAGCCTCGAGAAGACCTCCGTGAAGCGCCTCACGACCTCGGACTCTTCGTTCAGCTTGCGGCCGGCGACATAAACGAGCCGGTCGAGAAGCAGGCGATAACGGGCCTCTTCCCGCCGGAGAAGGAAATGGAACGCGGGCACGTCGAAGTTTCCCTTGTGCTCCAGGAGGAGGATGAGCCGCTTCCCTTCCTTGTACCGGGCCAAGGCTTCGTCCATGTGTTCGAGGCCCTCGAAACCGCTTCCGGGAACAAGGAGCTTGTCCTGAAGGGACAGGACAAGATCGAGATTCTCCCGCCGGCCGGCCTGATAGACGTTCTCGGGCGTGATGCGGCGAGCGCCCCCCCCGTGGCCCCGCTCGAGGATGGTCCTGAACGTCTCTTGGATGGCCTTGGCGATTTCAGGGTCCGAGCGAGCTGTCTGCATTTGGAGAAGGTTCTCCGAGCGACGGAGCGATCGATCGAGCCAAGTCCGGATGGAGGGGCCGGGAATGTGGAACTACCATGTTCCGCGGTTTCTGTCAACCGGGTCCTGGGCGCAGTCCCTCGATCCGGATGATGGAATCGTCCAGAAGACTCGCGATCGCGTCGGCGGCCGCTCTTGTTCGGTCGGCGTTCCGGGATTCCACGGTTACCTTGACCTTGTACTCCACGTCGTCGTATCGGGGGTAGGACCCGATCGCCACGTCCGGATACTCCCTCGCCGCCTTCGCAAGGCGCTCGGCGATCGCCGACTCTCCCTTCGACAGATACAGAACGACGAGAGAGAACGCCTGGCCCCGGAACCGCTCCCGGATGGCGAGGAACTTCCTCCGCGCCGTGGAGGGCACACCGGGGAGAACGTACACATTTCGCACGACGATAATGGGGAAGACGATCGAATCCGGTTTGAGGAGGGTTGCGCCCTCGGGAATATCGGCCATCCGGAGATGCGCCCTGATGGTTTCGCCGGGCGAATGGGAGACGAGGAGGAGCTCGAGCTCGCGGTTTCTGACGACGGGAACGCCGAATGCCCGGGCCACGCCCTCCATCGTTACGTCGTCGTGCGTCGGCCCCACGCCGCCCGTCGTAAAGACAACGTCGAACGCGGCCGAAAAGGCGGCGACCTCGCGGCCGATCGTGTCCACGTCGTCCGGGATCATCGAGACCTTCTTGAGTTCGACGCCCAGCTCCCGGAGCTCCTGGATGAAGAAGGGCGTGTGCTCGTCGACGACCTTCCCCGAGAGGACCTCGTTCCCGATAACAATGAGGCCGGCCGTCGCGCTCAAAGAGAACCCTTCCGGATGAACCGCTCGATCCAGTCCGCCGAGGCGCGGATCGCCTCCATTCGCGCCGCCTCCGGCCGCATGGAGTGATCGCCGCCGGGTATCACGCGCATCTCCTTCGGCTCCGACAACCTCGCAAAGATCGCCTCCGCGTGCGAGGGCGGCACGACATCGTCGGCCGAGCCGTGAACGACGAGGGCTCGCCGGATCCCCGGCGGCAGATCGAGCGGCGCGTCGGGCGAGTCTATTTCCTGGAAATACTGATCGCCCAGGCCCCAGGACCGGAGACGGCTCTCCTCCGTTTCCGGCGCGCGAAGCGTCGCGGGCGAGCTCCAGGCGACGACGGCGCAAACCCCCGGTTCCTCGGCGGCCAGAAGGAGGGACAGAAATCCCCCCATGGAGCTTCCCATGAGGGCGATCCGCCCGTCGAAGAAAGGCTGGGCCTTCAGGAACCAGACGACGCGCCTGATCTGGTCGAGGCGGCCGACAACCGTCGTGTCCGAAAGCCTCCCGGTGCTGGCCCCGCATCCGAGGAAGTCGAACCGCAGAAGGGCGATGCCGCGGGGAATGAGCGCCTCGGCCAACTGCCGGTACTTCCCGCTTTCCTTCGACGATGCCAAGCCGTGGGACGCGACGACGCACGGCGCCCCGTATCGTCCTTCCTCCGCCGGCTCCGGGATGTGGAACACGGCCGAGATCCGGTCGTTTCCGAACGGAATCCGGACGGGAATTTCAACGGCTTGGATCGCAGCCAACGCGACGAGATCCTTCTAATGGAGACAGCAACGGTTGAAAATGCCTCATTATAGGGATCGGCTCGATCTACGTTCAATCGATTTCGGGATCGTCCTTCGGGATGACCCCGATCCACGCGCCTACGCGCGGATCGGGGTTGCGAATGGGTCTGGAATCTGCTACGAATCACCGGACGATCGTCGTTGCCGGCGAAGCGCTCTGCCGGCCGTCGCGCCTCCCCCGAGAAAGGAGCCTCCCCATGCCCGAGTTTGGCCATCCCTTTTCCGGCCTCGCGGCCGGCCGCAAGCTCACGAAGTCCGAGCTGATCCGCGCGGTCCGCTATCTTGTCGCCGCTGAGTACGAAGCTGTCCAGATGTACATCCAACTCGCCGAGTCGATCGACGACAAGCTCGCCAGGGAAGTCCTGAAGGACATCGCCGACGAGGAGCGCGTCCACGCGGGCGAGTTTCTCCGCCTCCTGCACCATCTGGCTCCGGACGAGGCCAAGTTCTACAAGGAGGGGGCCGACGAGGTCGAGGAGGAGATGAGAAAGCTCGGGATCAAGGCGAAGAAGTAGGAAGCCGTCGCGCCATGGATCTCGAGAAGGAGATGGCTCTCCTCATCGACTCGCGCTTTCCGATCGTCACGGTCGAGACGTGGGAGGAAGAGCGGATCGAGGGACTCGTCCGGCGGGTGACCGACCGGCTGGAGATCCCGTTCTTCACCTGGACGGCCCTCAAGGGAATCTGCCGGGACGGAAACGCCGACTCGATCCACGAGACCGAGCGCCCGCTTGGGGCCCTCGAATACATCGAGCGGCTCGGCGTCGATTCCGTCTACCTCTTCAAGGACTTCCACCACTATCTCCAGGACCCCGCCGTTCTCCGCAAGCTCCGGGACATCTGCGGCGTCTTCCGCCGCAAGAGGAAATCGATCGTCCTTCTCTCCCCGCGCATCGAGGTCCCCGTGGACCTGGCGAAGGACGTCGTCGACCTCGAGATCCCCCTTCCGACGGAGAAGGAGATGGCCGGCATCGTCGAAAAGGTCGTTCGCCACTTCCAGGCGGCCGAGCCCGATATCCGGCTCGATCCGGACGATGAGACGCGGCGGGCGATCGCGCGGGCGCTGGTCGGCCTCACGCTCGTCGAGGCGGAGCGCCTCCTCGTGAAAGCGATCACGCGGGACCAGAAGCTCGACCAGTCGGACCTCGCGTGGGTCCTGGACGCCAAGCGGCAGGTCGTGGAGCGGTCCGGCCTGCTTGAATACTACCCGCGGGAGGAGCGGTTCGAGACCGTCGGCGGCCTCTCGCACCTCAAGGCCTGGCTCGGGCGGCGCAAGCGGGCCTTCACGCCCGAAGCGAAAGCGTTCGGGATCGACCCGCCACGGGGCGTCCTCCTCCTCGGCGTCCCGGGCTGCGGGAAGTCTCTCTCCGCCAAGGCGGTCGCGGCCGAGTGGTCGCTTCCGCTCATCAAGCTCGATCCCTCGCGTCTCTACAGCAAGTACGTCGGAGAGACCGAAGGCCGTCTTCGCGATGCTCTGCACCTCACGGAGTCGGTCGCGCCGGCCGTCCTCTGGATCGACGAGATCGAGAAAGGACTCTCTTACGGGAACATGAGCGACGTGGACGGCGGGGTGTCGGCGCGCGTCTTCGGGACGTTCCTCTCATGGCTCCAGGAGCGCCCGGCCCCGGTCTTCGTCGTAGCGACGTCCAACGACGTGGCGAATCTGCCGCCGGAGCTTTTCCGGAAAGGCCGGTTCGACGAGGTCTTCTTCGTGGACCTTCCCCTTCGTCCCGCCCGCGCGGAGATCTTCTCGATCCATCTCCGAAAGAGAAAACGCGACCCGGGCCGTTACGACCTGGGCGCTCTCGCCGGAAAAACGGAGGGATTCTCGGGCGGCGAGATCGAGCAGGTCGTCGTCTCCGGTCTCTACGCGGCGTTCGAGAAAGGCGCGGAGCTCTCGACGGACGATCTGCTCAGGGAGATCCCCTCCACGGTCCCCCTCTCGGTTACGATGCGCGAAGGAGTCGAGTCCCTCCGCCGCTGGGCCAGGACCCGCACCGTCCCGGCGGACGGGGAAGAAGAACGATAGCGCCGGGCTTTATCGGGATATTGAGGAACCAAACCGTGCTCCGCATGCGACGAAAACCCTGGCTGGCAGGACTGTTGAGCTTCGTTGTGCCCGGCCTGGGGCAGTTCTATGCCGGGCGCATGGAGCAAGAAGGCGATATCGACAGCGAATGCCCTTGGATGGTATAAGGTGATGTAAGAACGGCATTCTCCTGGGCCTTCTTCGGGCGTCGTCTCGCTCTATCTTGGGAGGCAAGAAACAATGGAAGGACATTTCGACCGGATCACATTCGACCCGCAGATCATGGGCGGGCGGGCCTGCGTTCGGGGTATGCGGATTCCTGTTTCCGTCATCGTGAGCCAGATCGCCCATGGCGTGCCTCCCGAAGAGATTCTTGTCGACTATCCAGATCTTGAAAAAGAGGACATCCAACAAGCCCTCGAATATGCCGCCTGGCTCGCTCAAGAACAGGTCCACGCCGTGTAGCCGGTAGGCCCGTGCGGTTTCTTTCCGTGGCCGGCCGATCATTCCCCTCATGAGCGATTCAGAGACACTTTTCAGGCTCTGCGGCCTTTGCGGCATTGCCCCGGTCTGGCACGACATCTGGGGGAACAGGCACGAGGTCTCGGCGGAGACGAAGAAGGCGCTCCTCGCGGCGATGGGGGCGCGCGTCGGAAGCGAAGCCGATCTCGCGGATGAGGTGGGAGAGCGGGAAGAGCGCCCGTGGCGGCGGATCGTTCCTCCCGTTCTTGTCCAACGCGAAAACCCATCGCCGGTCGAGATTTCCATCTCCCTTCCCGCGGCCAAGGCGGGCGAGGCCTTCGACTGGGTGCTCGCGCTGGAGGACGATCGGCAGGAGGCGGGGCGGTTCATCGCCGGGGACCTCCCCGTCCGCGAAGAGCGCGAGATCGGCGGGTCACCCTTCACCCGTCGCGCGTTTTCCCTCCCGTTCGTTCCCGCCGCCGGCTGCCACACGCTCCACGTGATCCCGTCTTCCGGCGATCCGGGACTCTCCGGCGACATGCGCCTGATCGTGACGCCGTCCACCTGCTGCCGCCCGCCGGTCCTCGAAGGGGACGGAAGGGCCTGGGGGCCGGCGTTCCAGCTTTACGGGGTCCGCTCCCGGCGAAACTGGGGGATCGGCGACTTTGGAGACCTCGGCAATGCCGCCGCGTTCTGGGGAAGGCAGGGGGCGGGCATCGTCGGGCTCAATCCGCTCCACTCCCTCTTTCCGCACGCTCCCGCCCACGCGAGCCCTTATTCTCCGTCCAGCCGGCTTTTCCTCAATATCTGGTACATCGACGTCCAGGCGATCCCGGAATTCGCGGAATGCGAGGCGGCCCGAAGGCTCGTGAACAATCAAGCGTTCCAGACGCGGCTTTCGGATCTCAGAAATCTCGATCTGGTGGATTACGAGCGGGTCGCCGCCGCGAAGAGGGAGGTCCTGAAGGTTCTCTTCGCCTACTTCCGAAAGACGCATCTTCGATGGGACGATGCCAGGGGAAGGGCGTTCCGAAATTTTCGGCACAGCCAGAGGAAAAGCTTGCGTTCTCATGCTCTCTACGAGGCTCTTCAGGAGCATTTCCACGAAAAAGACCCGAGTGTTTCGGGCTGGCCGGACTGGCCCGCGGAATACCGGAACCCCGACTCCCCCGAGGTCGCGGCGTTCGCCGCGCGGCATCCGGACCGCGTGGAGTTCTACGAGTATCTCCAGTGGCAGGCCGACATTCAGCTCGGCGAGGCGGCCCGCCGGGCCAGGGACGCTGGGATGGCTATCGGCCTCTACCGCGATCTCGCCGTGAGCATTGACGGCCGGGGAGCGGAGGCCTGGGCGAACCAGCGCGTGTACGCTCTCGGTGCGAGCGTGGGCGCGCCGCCGGACGACTTCAACCTCAAGGGACAGGACTGGGGCCTCCCTCCCATGGTCCCGGACCGTTTGCGGGAGACCGGGTACGCGCCGTTCATCGCCACGCTGAGGCGGAACATGCGGCACGCGGGAGCCCTCCGGATCGACCATGTCATGGGACTGATGCGATTGTTCTGGATCCCGGACGGCGCGAAGCCGGCGGATGGGGCGTACGTTCACTATCCGTTCGATGACATTCTGGGGATTCTCGCGCTTGAGAGCCGGCGCAACGGATGTCTTGTCATCGGCGAGGACCTGGGAACGGTGCCGGACGACGTGCGGACAGCCTTGGGGCCGATGGGCGTTCTGTCGACGCGCCTCTTCTATTTCGAAAGAAACTGGGACGGGAGATTCAAGCCGCCGGGCGAGTACCCGGCCCAGGCCGCCGTGGCCGTGAGCACGCACGATCTCCCGACGCTTCCGGGCTGGTGGCAGGGGGTCGATCTCATGCTCAGGGCCCAGCTCAATCTCTTTCCCAGCGACGAGATCCGTCAGCGCCAGATCGCGGAGAGATCGCTCGATCGCAGCCGGGTTCTCTCGGCCCTGGAGCAAGAGGGGCTTCTTCCTCCCGGTGTCGGCGTGGACCCGGCCGGTGTCCCGGAGATGACCGCCGATCTGACCGCGGCCGTCCATGCCTGGGTCGCCCGGACGCCGGCCAAGGCTATGCTCGTCCAGCCGGAAGACATCCTGGGCCGGCCGGAGCAGGCGAACCTCCCGGGGACGACGGAAGAACACCCCAACTGGCGGCGGAAGCTTCCTTCCGATCTCGAAGACTGGGCCAACGATCCCCGCCTGCTCCGAACCGCGGAGGCCCTTCGCCGGGAACGTCCCTGAGCCCGATCCTGCCAGCCGTCCTCGATGGTCCCCGTTCTGACTACTAGAACGGTGTTCTACCGCTTCGATGACGCAGCTCATAGCGAAGAGCCGGTTTTTCGTCTATAAGGATTTGCGAAGATCGGTTCCCGACCCGAAGACGATACCCCCGATTGATCTCCCCCCCGCTTCCTGGAGGTGCGGAGTGATTCCGCAATCCGAAGCATCCACAGCGATCTCATTCCCCCCGCCCCTGGAGGTGACCTCATGATCTCTCGACGTGAACTCCTCAAAGCCACAGCCGTTACGGCGACGCTGGCCGCCGCGGGCGCCGCTCCCCGGACGGCCGAAGCGAAGATCGACCTTCGCCAGACGGACCCCAAAACGGGGATCTTCTGGGACAAGGGGGTCTGCCGCTTCTGCGGGACGGGATGCGGCGTGATGATCGGGACGAAGGGGGGGCGGATCGTGGCGACGACCGGCGACCGCTTCGCTCCCGTGAACCGCGGCCTGAACTGCATCAAAGGGTACTTCCTCGCCAAGATCCAGTATGGGGCCGACCGGCTGACGAAGCCCCTCATCCGGAAGAAGGGCGGGAAGTTCGACCACCACGGGGTCCAAACGCCTTCTTCCTGGGACGAGGCGTACGATCTCATGGCAACGAAGGCGCTTGAGATCCTTGAAAGGACCGAGCCGGGGGAGAGGCCGGGACTCGGCTTCTTTTCCTCCGGCCAGCACACGATCTGGGAAGGGATCGCGGCGACAAAGCTCTTCAAGGCGGGGCTCAGGTGCAACAACATCGACCCGAATGCCCGCCACTGCATGGCCTCGGCCGTGGCCGGGTTCATGCGGACGTTCGGCAAGGACGAGCCGATGGGGTGCTACGAGGACATCGAACACGCCGACACGATCGTTCTCTGGGGCGCCAACATGGCCGAGATGCACCCCGTCCTCTACTCTCGGATCGTGAACCGGAAGCTCACGGGGAAGGGGATCAAGGTCTACAACCTCTCGACCTTCTCCAACATGTCCTCGGACGTCGCCGACAAGGAGATCATCTTCGCGCCCCAGTCCGACCTCGCCCTCATGAACGGGATCTGCCGCCTGATCGTCGCGAACGGCCAGGTGAACGAGGCCTTCGTCAAGAAGCACGTGTCGTTCAAGAAGGGGAAGTGGAACATCGGGTACGGCCTCGAGGACGACTTCAAATTCAAGGAAGAAGCCAAGGCCGTGGACTTCGCCGCGTACAAGGAGTTCCTCAAGGACTATACGCCGGAGAAGGTCTCGCAGATCTCGGGCGTGCCCGTGGAAGCGATCAAGGAGTTGGCCGCCGAGTACGGCGACCCGAACCGGAAGGTGACGTCCTTCTGGACGATGGGATTCAACCAGCACACACGGGGATCGTGGGCCAACAACCTGATCTACAACGTCCACCTCCTCGCGGGGAAGATCTCCGAACCCGGCAACTCCCCGTTCTCCAACACCGGCCAGCCTTCCGCCTGCGGCACGGCCCGCGAAGTGGGGACGTTCTCCCACCGCCTTCCCGCGGACATGGTCGTGGACAACCCGGATCACCGCAAGCTCGCGGAGCAGATCTGGAAGCTCCCGAAGGGGTGGCTGGAGACGCCGGGGTTCGTCGTTCCGGGGCGCCACGCCGTGGAGATGGTCCGGGCCGTGGACCGAGGAGAGATCCCTTTCTTCTGGCACCAGGCGAACAATCCGTTTCAGGACTACGCCAACCTGAACCGATACCGGAAGGGGATCCGGAAAGAGGGACGCTTCTTCGTCTCCTCCGAGATATACCCCTGCCGCTCGACGGAGCTGGCCGATGTTGTTCTCCCCACCGCCATGTGGACGGAGAAGGAGGGGGCCTACGGCAACTCCGAGCGGCGCACGCAGTTCTGGCGCCAGCAGGTCAAGCCGCCGGGAGAGGCGCGTTCCGATCTCCGCCAGCTCGTCGAGTTCGCGCATGTCCTGGCCGGGAAGGCGAAGAAGAGCCCGAAAGCGCACGTCCGGGAGACGGGCGAAGTGCTGGCGGCGATCTTCAAGTTCGATCCCAAGGAATATCCCCTTCCGGCCAAGCCGTCGGACGACTCGAAGACGTTCGGGTTCTACATCGAGAAGGCGCTCTTCGAGGAATACCGGAAGTTCACCGTCCCAACGAAGAAGGACCTGGCACCGTTCGACGTCTACCACGAGGTTCGCGGCCTCAAGTGGCCGGTGGTCGGCGGCAACGAGACGCACTGGCGGTACAGGGAAGGGTACGATCCGCACGTGAAGAAGGGCGAGGGATACTCGTTCTACGGGAACAAGGACAAGAAGGCCGTCGTCTGGCTCAACCCGTACGAGCCGCCGCCCGAGATCCCCGACAAGGAATACCCGCTCTGGCTCTGCACGGGCCGGGTGCTCGAGCACTGGCATTCGGGGACGATGACGCGGCGGGTACCGGAGCTCCACCGGGCCTACCCGCACGCCGTCATGGCGATCCACCCGCAGGACGCGGAGAAGCTCGGCGTCAAGCGCGGCGACGTCGTGAAGATCGAGTCGCGCCGCGGCTGGATCCTCACGCGGGCCGAGATCGGGGGACGGCAGAAACCGCCCGTCGGCCTCGTCTACGTCCCGTGGTTCGATGAGGGCGTGCTCATCAACCGCGTGACGCTCGACGCCTACTGCCCCATCTCGGGCCAGACGGATTACAAGAAGTGCGCCGTCCGCGTAACAAAGGTGGCCCCCAGGGACGTGCCGGCGCTCGAGAAGAAGCTTAAGGACATCGGCCAGGCCGAGATCGCCTGAGGAGGATGAGCCATGACGCGCGTCGAGAAGAAGATGTGGTTGGCGGGCCTGACCGCGGCGCTGGTCTTCGCTTCCGGGGCGGCCTTGGCCCAGCAGGGGTCGGACGCCCCTCTCATGAAGGGAGACGCCCCGCCCGACTGGAAGTACGACGGGGAGGCGCCCGGTACGGGGAAGGTCCTTCCACGCGGATGGGAGGCGGAACCCGGCGTGACGGCGCCGCCGCAGATACCGCACGATGTGACCGGCCTTGCCATCACGCCCGAGGCGAACGCCTGCCTTGGGTGCCACAATCCGCAGGTTGCGCCTTCGGTCAAGGCGAAGGCGGTTCCGGAAACGCACTTCCGGGAGGATCCGTACGATCCCGCGACAAAGCAGGCGGAGCTTAACGGCAATCGGTACTACTGCCCGCAGTGCCACGCGCCGCAGGCGAACGTCAAGCCGCTGGTCAAGAGCGTCTTTAAGTGATTTACACCCCCACCCTCGCCCTCCCCCGTCGAGGGGGAGGGGAGAAAAGAATCCCGGCCTCGCTGGTGGGGGAGGTTGGATCCCGGTCCCCCTTTCTTCCGGCGGAAGAGGCTCCTTCTTGTTTCCCCTCTCCCCTTGCGGGAGAGGGGCAGGGTGCGGGGGAAAAACGGCGGCGGAGCCGTTCGCGCGGACCAAAGAGTCGGTCGGGGCTGGTTCTGATACTGCTGGCTACGGTTTTCAGCGCCGCGGAGGTTTCCGCTCAGGCCATCGTAAGGCCTGCGGCCGTCCTCAAGGGCCACGAGGGGTGGGTCAACGCCGTGGTCGTGTCGCCCGAGTACGTCGCGTCCGGGGGGCTCGATGGGGTTGTTCGGATTCACTCCGTCAAGACGGGAGCGGCGGCCTTCTCGTGGACGCTTCCGAAGGGCCCCGACGGGAGCCCGTTCGTCATCTACGCCTTGTCTTTCTCGCCGGGCGGCCGGCACTTGGCGGTCGCCTCGTCGGACGGCAAGGTGCGGATCGTGGAGCCCTTGAGCGGCCGGGAAGTCGTCGTAATCGACGATCCTTCGCGTCACCCGTACAAGGCGGCCTACTTCCCGGACGGGAGGTCGCTCGCCGTCGGCGGCATCGACGGGTACATCCGTCTCTACAGGATGGAGGATGGAAAGAAAGTGGGCGAAGTGAAGGCGCACGCCGACGCGATTCAGGCGATGGCCGTCTCCGCCAACGGGAAGACGGTCGTGACGGGGGGGCCGGATACGCTGGTCCAGGTTTTCCACCGGTTTGGCGACGAGCTCCAGCACGCTCACCGGCTGATCGGCCACAAGGACACCGTGACGGCGGTCGCATTCGGGCCGGAACCGGGGGAAATCGTGGCCGGCGACAAGGACGGAAAGGTGAAGCGGTGGAACCTTGCGCTGGGGACGGGCGGAGAAAGACCGTTCGCCGCCCAGCCGGGAAAACCTGTCGGCGCGGTTGCGGCGATGAAAGGAAAAGTCGCAGTCTCGTACGGCCTGGGCGATATCCGCCTTTACACCGGGTCGAGGGAAACGAGGGCGCTCAAGGGACACGCCCAGCCCGTGGGAGCGTTGGGGTTTTCCCCCGACGGGCGCGTTCTCGTTTCCGGCGGGCGGGACGGCAACGTCATGGTCTGGAAAGTCGGGAGGTAGCGTCATGGACATCTCCGGCGTGCTGGTCCAGGTGGTCCCGGGGAGGGAAAGGGATGTTGTCGCGGCGATCCGAGAGAAGGCGGGCGTGGAGGTCCATGAAATCCTTTCCGGGGGGAAAGTCGTCCTCACGATCGAGACGGACACTCCCGACGACGCGCACGATATCGCTGCGGCGATCCGCCGGCTTCCGGGAGTTCTCTCGACGGATCTCGCTTTCCACTACTTCGACGGCGATCAGAACGGCCGGCTCGATCCCGCTCTGGTCGAATCGTTCATCGAGAACGAGCGGGGATAGTTGGGGGAAAACGATGGATGGGTGAATGGGTGAAACGGAGACATTCTCCTCCCCTTTGTAAGGGGAGGTCGGGTGGGGCAGACGAGGCGGCCCATGGATCGACCTGACGAGGACACCTACGAACGGCGGCTGGAGCGCGTGCGGGAGCACGTGGCCGCGATGAGCCGGCGAAAGTTCCTGGCCATTCCCGGGATCCTCGGATCTGTTATCGGCGGGGCGTTCGCCGTCTTCGAGATCGAACTCCTCAAGGGGAAGAAGTTCCACCTGCGTCCGCCGGGGGCGCTGGCGGAGGAGAAGTTCCTCGCGACGTGCCTGCGTTGCGGCCAGTGCGCTCAAGCCTGCCCCTATAATTCCGTCCGGCTGGCCACCGCCGAGGAAGGGATCGCCATCGGGACGCCTTACATCGAGGCCCGCCGTATCCCGTGCTACCTCTGCGAGGATCTCCCGTGCATCAAGGCCTGCCCGAGCGGGTCGCTCAGCAAGGAGATCACCGACCGCGGAAACGTGAAGATGGGCCTGGCCGTGATCGTCGACCGGCAGGCTTGCATCGCGCTCCAGGGGCTCCGTTGCGAGGTCTGCTATCGGGCGTGCCCGCTGATGGGCAAGGCGATCGCCCTGGAGTTTCGGCCGCACGAGGTGACGGGCAAGCACGCCATCTTCGAGCCGGTGGTGAACTTCGACGCCTGCGTGGGTTGCGGCCTCTGCGAGCACGCCTGCGTTGTGGACATTCCGGCGATCAAGGTCCTCTCGCTTGCCGACGCGAAGGGGCTCATGGGGCGGCACTACAGGATCGGAACAAGAGTCGGGTGAATCGGTGAATGGGTGAGGAAGACCATGATCCTCCGTAATCCGGTCAGCGAGAAGTTCAGGAAGTGGCTCGTGATCCGGCGCACGGTTCAGGCGTCGGTGATCGGGCTCTTCCTACTCTTTCCGCTGACGGGGCTCGCGTGGATCCAGGGAAACATCGGCGCGGCCAATCTCTTAGGCCTTTCGATCGCCGATCCCCTCTCTGTTCTGGAATCGGTCGTTGCGTCGAAGAAGATATACGTTCCCGCCATCACCGCCGCGGGAATCGTCGTCCTTTTCTACTTCGCCGTCGGCGGGCGGGCCTATTGCGGCTACGTCTGCCCGGCAGGCTTCTTCTTCGAGATCAGCTCCTCTGTCCGGAATCTCGTCCTGAAAGCCTTTTCGCGGCCGAAGCGATCTGGCTGGAACCTGGATCTCTCGCCGCACATCAAGTACTTCATGCTGATCGGCGTCCTCGCCGTCTCGGCTGTCACGGGGGTCATGACGTTTGAAATCTTCTCGCCCATCGGTATCGCAACACGCGCGATTGCGAACGACTTCATCGCGGCCAACCCGGGCGGCCAGAACTTGGATCTGTTCGCCGCAACAGGGGCGAGCGTCGGCCTTCTGGTCCTCGCCGGGATCGCGCTATTCGAGGCCGTCTTCTCGAAGCAGGCCTGGTGCCGGCTCGTCTGCCCGCTCGGCGCGTTCTACTCGCTGGTCGGGCGCTTTTCGCTCCTGCGGATCAAGGTGGACCACGAGGACTGCGCCCTCTGCCTCAACTGCCAGGCCGACTGCCCGGCCAAGTACGTTCTCGACCGGCCGCTGGCGAAGGAACAAGGGTTCATCACGATGGGCGACTGCACGAACTGCGGGAGCTGTATCGACGCCTGCCCGTCGGCGTCGCTTAAGTTCGCGCTCCGGCTTCCCTGGCAGAAGTAGGTTCGTGCGGACGCCCGCGAAGAACGGTCGCCGTCAGGGCCGAGT
>CAKKSE010000114.1 GCA_919903025.1 Nitrospiria bacterium
GTAAGAGGACATTTCTACTTTGGTCAAAGCGGACATTATCATTTTGGGATTACACATCGTTATGGATCGTTATGGATCGTTGTAGGCCGGGGCTCAGTCGGGTCCTCGGCCGACTTGTCGACGGAGTTCCTTCTTGGCGCCCGCGCGCTTCTTCTCGATCAGCCGTTCTTCCTTCGTTCTTGCCGGGGCGCGAGTCGGGACCCTCTTTCTCCGGGGCCGGTTGAGCTTTTCCAGTCGTTCGATCAGGCGCTCGAAGGCCTTTTCCCTGTTTCGGTGCTGTGACCGGGATTCGGTTGCCGTCACGACGATCCCGGAAGGGATGTGGGTCAGCCGTACGGCCGAATCCGTCACGTTCCGGTGCTGTCCCCCAGGCCCGCTTCCCCGGAACGTGTCGATCCGGACCTGGTTTTCTAGCGTCTCGCGGTCGGTCCGGTAGGGACGCTGGGACGAAGGCGGTCGATTGGCGGCTCCTTCCCAGGATTTTTTTGTGCTCGCGGCGGCGCGTTTCGTCGTCATCGGTCTGGAATCTATCCCTCGCCCCCGTTGGTGTCAAGCCCGCGACATCTCATCGTCTTTTCTTCGGGGCCGGGGCCGTGGCGGCGCGTCAGCGGCAAGTTGGGCGGGCACGGTGTGCCGCCCTACGGCCGGGTGAGCGGATGAATTTCGTAGGGCGGGTCACCGGACCCGCCGCGCCTGCGATCGGTTTCTTGACACTGTCGGGCGCAAAGTGTTAGTTTTCGCAGACTTTTCGCCGCAAAGCCGATGCGATGGACATCAAAGACACTCTGAATCTTCCCCGCACATCCTTCCCGATGAAGGCGAACCTCCAGGTCGAGGAGCCGAAGAGGCTCGCCCGATGGGAGGCCGAGCGTCTCTACGAGCGGATGCTGGAAGCGCGTAAGGACGCCCCTCTCTACGTCCTTCACGACGGCCCGCCGTACGCGAACGGGCAGATCCACATCGGCCACGCCCTCAACAAGATCCTGAAAGACATCATCGTCCGGTCGAAGTTCCTGGAGGGCTTCCGTACGCCGTACATCCCGGGTTGGGACTGCCACGGTCTCCCGATCGAGCACCAAGTGGACAAGAACCTGGGACCCAAGAAGGCGGGGATGTCGAAGATCGAGATCCGCCGCCTCTGCCGCGAGTACGCGGAGAAGTACGTCGAGATCCAGCGGGAGGAGTTCAAGCGGCTGGGGGTCACCGGCGACTGGTCCAGGCCGTACCTCACGATGGACCACGCTTACGAGGCGGCGATCGTCAGGGAGTTCGGCCGGTTCGTCGCCGCCGGGAGCGTCTACCGCGGGAAGAAGCCGGTCCACTGGTGCCCCTCGTGCGAGACGGCGCTGGCGGAAGCGGAGGTGGAATACGCCGACCATGAGTCGCCCAGCGTCTACGTGAAGTTCCCGGTGAAGACCATCCCGGACCGGTTGAAATATCTCTTCCCGGAGTTTCCGCGCCACGACGCTTACGTCGTCATCTGGACGACGACGCCCTGGACGCTTCCGGCGAACCTGGCGATTGCCGCTCATCGCGATTTCTCGTACGAGGTCGTCATGGTGAACGCCCCGCGCACGGGGTTGGAGCAGTACGTGCTGGCGGCTTCGCTGGTCGAGTCGTGCATGGAGAAATTCGGGTTCCGGAAGGACCCGAAGTACTCCGGAAGCGGACGCCACCTGCCTTCCCAGGGGCACTACGTTCCGTGTGGAGCGCTGTCCGGACGGGAACTCGAAGGCGTCGTATGCCGGCATCCATTCTACGAGCGCGACTCGCCCGTGGTCCTGGCCGACTACGTGACGCTGGACGCGGGAACGGGTCTCGTCCACACGGCGCCGGGGCACGGCCAGGAGGACTACGCCACGGGGATCAAGTACGGCCTCGACGTCTACGCGCCGGTGGACGGGAAGGGGCGCTTCACGCCGGACGTCGCCGAATGGGCGGGGGTGAGCGTCTTCAAGGCGAACCCGGCGATCGTCGAGAAGCTCCGCGGAGCGGATCGGCTCCTCGCCGAGGAAAAACTCGCGCACTCGTATCCGCACTGCTGGCGCTGCAAAAGGCCGGTCATCTTCCGGGCCACCGAGCAGTGGTTCGTCTCCATGGAGACGAATCGCCTGAAGGAAAGGGCGATCGAAGGGATCCACAACGTCCGCTGGATTCCCCAGTGGGGGAAGGATCGGATCCTCGGCATGATGACGAACCGTCCCGACTGGTGTCTCTCGCGCCAGCGCGCCTGGGGCGTGCCGATCGCGGCCTTCCGTTGCGGCGCGTGCGGACACGTTCTCATCGACGGAAAGGTCGTGGACCATGTCGCGGACCTTGTCGCCAGGGAAGGGGCCGATGTCTGGTTCTCTCGCGAGGCGGAAGATCTCGTTCCGCCCGGGACGACGTGCCCCGCGTGCGGGCAGGCGGCCTGGGAGCGGGAAGAGGACATCCTCGACGTTTGGTTCGACTCGGGCGTCTCCCACGCCGCCGTCCTTGAGTCCCGGGACGATCTGGCCTGGCCGGCCGATCTCTACCTCGAGGGAAGCGACCAGCACCGGGGATGGTTCCAATCCTCCCTCCTCGCCGCCGTCGGGACGCGGGGAAAGCCTCCTTTCAAGGGCGTCCTCACGCACGGGTTCGTCGTGGACGGGCAGGGAAAGAAGATGTCGAAGTCGGCCGGAAACGTCGTGGCCCCGCAGGAGGTCATCAAACAGCACGGGGCCGAGATCCTTCGTCTTTGGGTCGCGGCCGAGGACTACCGGGACGACGTCCGGATCTCGTCGGAGATCATCACGCGCCAAGCGGAGGCGTACCGGCGGATCCGGAACACGGCCCGCTACCTCCTCAGCAACCTCTACGACTACGTCCCGGGCCGCGACGGCGTTCCGGACGGGGTTCTGGTCGAGATCGACAGGTGGATCGTCGACCGGATGAACAGGCTCGAAGACCGCGTGCGGCGGGCCTACGACGACTTCGAGTTCCACGCCGCGTTCCATTCCATCCACAACTTCTGCGTCGTGGATCTGTCGGCCCTCTACCTCGATATCGCCAAGGACCGCCTCTACTGCGAGGCGGCGGCCGGCGCGAAGAGGCGGGCGGCCCAGACGGCTGTCTATCGGATTCTTCGGCGGCTCACCCTGCTCATCGCGCCGCTCCTTCCCCTGACGGCCGAGGAGATCTGGGAGGCCATGCCGCGAGAGGACGGGGACCCCGATACGGTCCACCTTTCCCGGTTCCCCGGGCGGGCCACCGAGTTCGACGACGCTCTCGCCGAGCGCTGGGACCGGCTCATCAAAGTCCGCGGAGAGGCGGCGAAGGTCCTGGAAGCCGCGCGCGCCGAGAAGAAGATCGGAGCGTCGCTCGAGGCCGAGGTGATCCTGGCGGCCGACGGGGAGACGGGGGCCTTCCTCCGCGGGGTGGAGGACCTCCTTCCCGATCTCTTCATCGTCTCTTCCGTCCGGTTCGCGGAGGCCGGAGAAAGACAAGGGCTGACGGTCAGCCCGCTCATTCCGGAGCTCGCCGTCGGCGTCGAAAGGGCGATGGGGTCGAAGTGCGTCCGCTGTTGGAAGTACGACGAGGCGGTCGGCCGGGAGACGTCCCATCCGGGGCTGTGTCCGCGTTGCGCCGGCGTCGTCGCGATGGCTGGGAAGTGAGCGGGCAGGAGCAGAGAGGCCGCCGCCTCGTTCTCGCCGGTGTTTCGGCGCTCGCGATCCTGATCGCCGACCGGGTCACGAAGAATCTCGTCGAGGCGAAGCTCCGTCTCAGCGAGTCGGTCCCGGTTGTTGCGGGATGGGTCGATCTCGTCCGGGTGGAGAATCCTGGGGCCGCGTTCTCCCTCTTCGCCGACTGGTCGCCGGGCGTCCGGCAGGCCGTCCTGGTCGCCTATTCGGTCATCGCGATCCTGATCCTCGCATGGCTCATCTTCCGGCCGTGGGGAAAGGGGAGGCTGGTTCCAATCTCGCTTGGGCTCATCCTGGGGGGGGCCGCGGGGAATCTCGTCGACCGGCTGAGGACGGGGCGGGTCGTCGATTTCGTCGATCTGCACTGGGGGGGGTGGCACTGGCCGGCGTTCAACGTTGCGGATTCCGCGATTACGATCGGCGTGGCTCTCCTTCTCCTTCTGGGATGGAGAGACGAAGCGGGCCGACCGGGAAGCAAATCGCCCGAGAAAGTGTTGGAGAAATAGTCGAAGGCTTGTTCGTGGTTTCAGAATTGTATGGACACGTTCTTGCAGAATCTCCCCCTGCCCCCTCTTTTTCAAATCCCGACAAGTCGGGACCTTTGGAAAAGGGAGGTGAGGAGGGATTCTGCAAATCAACGCCGTTTCTATTACAGGATCGTTGATCAAGGAATCGCGTCTTCAACATAAAGCTGAAGATCGGAGGCACTGTGTTTCCAATTCTAGTAAAGATCCCAATCCCCGGCCTCGGGGCGCTGACGATCACGACGTACGGCGTCCTGGTCGCGACGGCGTTCGTTCTCGGCATCCTCCTGGCGGCGCGACGCGCGAAGAACGAAGGGATCGATCCCAACGCCATCTACGATCTCGCCGTCTGGATCATCATCGCCGCGATCGGCGGCTCGCGCCTCCTTCACGTCATCACGCAATGGGACCATTACGCCGCCCAGCCATGGCACGTCCTTAAGGTCTGGGAAGGAGGTTTGGCTTTCTACGGGGGGGTCCTCGTGGGGATCCCGGCGGTGATCCTGTTCCTCAAGCGCCGGGGCCTTCCCGTGCTGAAGGTGGGCGACATCCTGGCTCCCTCCGTTGCTCTGGGTCTTGCCATCGGCCGGCTGGGCTGCTTCTCGGCCGGGTGCGACTTCGGGACGGAGACCAACCTTCCCTGGGCCGTCACGTTCACCCATCCCGAATCGCTGGCCAAGCTGGGCGTACCGCTCCATCCGACCCAGTTGTACGAATCCTTCGGTTCGCTGGCCATCTTCGGGATCCTTCTCGCCTACCATCCCAGGAAACGATTCGACGGGGAGACGTTCTACCTTTACATGATCCTCTACGGGATCTTCCGATTCCTCATCGAGTTCATCCGGGGAGACGTCGATCGGGGGTTCATCATCGGCGGCCTTCTTTCCACGTCGCAGGCGATTGCGATTCCTCTCGTCCTAGCGTCCCTCATCCTTATCATTCGCGGGAGGCGCCTCGCCGCCGGCGCGTGATCGATGAAGCCCCTCCAGGTCCCTTCGACGGAAAAGGGGGCACGTCTGGACGCCTACCTTGCCCGCGTTCTGCCCGACCAGTCGCGTAGCCGCATCGCCAGGCTGATCGATGGCGGGCACGTTACGGTCGATGGCGGGGTCTCAAAGCCGTCGCACCGCCTCAAGGGGGGCGAGGCCGTTCAAGTCGTCGTGCCGCCGCCCGCGCCGGCGGACATCCCCGCCGAAGCGATTCCCCTCGACGTTCTCTACGAAGATGCCGACATCATAGTTGTGAACAAGCCGGCCGGCCTCGTCGTCCACCCGGGCGCGGGCCGCCGGACGGGTACGCTCGTGAACGCCCTTCTGCATCGCTGTCCGGACCTTGCGGGAATAGGGGATAAGATCCGCCCCGGGATCGTTCACCGGCTCGACCGGGACACGTCCGGCGTCATGGCCGCGGCCAAGACGGAGAGAGCGCACCGGTCTCTCGCCGCGCAGTTCAAGAACCGGACGGTGGAGAAGGAGTATCTCGCCGTCGTCGCCGGGCGGATGCCGAAAAAGCGGGGGAGAATCGAGGCCGCCATCGGGCGGCACGCGACCCAGAGGAAGAAGATGACGACCCGGACGCGGCGGGGACGGGAGGCCGTCACGGAATATCGCGTTGTCGCGGAGAGCGAGAGGGCCTCCCTCCTTTCGGTCCGCATCCTGACTGGGCGGACGCACCAGATCCGGGTCCACATGGCCGCGTCGGGCCATCCCGTCCTGGGGGACGGCGTCTACGGCGGGAAGTCCGCCCGCCCCGCGGACGTTCCTCTTCCCCGCCAGATGCTCCATGCCCGCAGGCTCGCCTTCACGCATCCGGTCACCGGCGAGCGTCTGTCGTTTGCGGCACCGATCCCGGAGGACATGAGGAATCTGCTTGAGCGCCTGCGCCTTGGTATCTCTCCCTAAAAATGGCGCATCCGGGTTTTGTGTGGGTGTGGCCCATATCTTGGGGGAAGCGTTGCCCCGCTCGACCACCCCCACCCTGGCCCTCCCCCGTCCAGGGGGAGGGGATTGTTTTCTGAGGGCTTCCTCCGCCTCCTTGGAAAAGCGGCGTTTCCGCCTCACGCTCTCCTCCCCCCTTGTCCGGAG
>CAKKSE010000115.1 GCA_919903025.1 Nitrospiria bacterium
TTCCCGACGGAGTAACAGCCGGCTTTCAGCGTTCAGCTTTCAGCGGTCAGCCTCTTCCGCTGATCGCTGACTGCTGATCGCTGACGGCTGATCGCTCGATCCTGGAGGGGGAAAATGAATCGCAAAGCGGGGTCTCTTCGGGCGCGCGTCACAATCGTGTCGCTCGTCTTCATGGCCGTCGTGGGAGGCGCGATCGGCATCACGAACTACGCGGGCCAGCGGGTCCTCCTCTCCGAGATGGAGCAGGTGAACATGGCGACGCAGTCGGCCGTCCTGGCGCGGACAATCGAGGGGCATCTGGCCGCGCTGAAGGAGGCGGGCGGCCGGATCGTCAAGGGCGGAGACACGGCCAAGGCATTCGCCGAGAGGAAGAAGGACGACCTCGTCGAGAACGCCCGCCCGCCGTTCAACCGGCTCGACGGGAAGCTGGGGGCGGTCGACCTTCGGTTTTACGAGCCTCCCGCCCGGCTTTTCCTGAGCGTCGCCGAGTCGTCGCTCCCGTCCGCGGACTTTTCCGGCAAGCGGCCGCTGGTCGTCCGGGCCTCCGACCAGAAGAAGATGGAAGCGGGGATCGTCGTTCAGGACGGCGGCGGCCTCGCTCTTTCCGCGGTCGTTCCGGTCTATGTTTCCGGCGATTTCGTCGGGACGGCCGAGCTCCTGACAGGCTTCGAGCCGGTCCTCAAGGGCGTCCAGCAGTTGATGGGGGCCCAGGCCCTCCTCCTCGTCCCGCAGGGATCCTCTTCCGCCCCGAAGGAGAAGGCGGTCGGGGACTACGTGGTCGCAGGCGCGACGGACGAGAAGGCGCTCGCGCCGATCGTCGCGAGCCTCAAGGTTGCGAAAACGTTGTCGGCGCCCGTTCAGCAACAAATCGCGGCGGGCGGCTCCACGTGGGCCGCGAGCCAGCTCCCTCTCAAGGGCGCAGACGACAAGTCCGTCGGCGTCGTGGTCGTCGTTACGGACGTGACGCCGTTCGGCAAGGCGGCGAGCCGGACGATGCTGATCACGCTTCTCATCGGCGTCGGGGGATTCGCCGGCGTGGCGGTGGTCGTCTTCCTGATGATGGGCCGGAGCTTCGCGCCGCTCAAGAACGTCGTCCAGGCAATGGGCGCGATCGCCGGCGGGAACCTCGGCGTGGAGGTCAAGGGGGGCGGTTCCGAAGAGGTCGAGACCCTCTCCGAAGGAATGAACAAGATGGTCGGGGACCTGGCCGCGATCATCGACCAGGTCTCGTCCGCGTCGCGTCACGTGGCCGAGGCGTCCGAGGGGCTGGCGCGGTCGTCCGAGACGCTGTCGCAGGGGACGGACACGCAGACCCAGCAGGCGGCGACGGTGGCGGCGGCGATGGAGGAGATGAGCGCGACCGTGATTGAGGTGGCGAGGAACTCGCAGAAGGCGGCGGACGAGGCCCAAGGCGCCGCGAATCTGGCGTCGCAGGGCGGACAGATCGTTCAGGAGACGATCGGCGGAATGGAGCGGATCGCCCATTCGGTGGAGGAGATCGGGCGGACGATCGAGGTGTTGGGGAAGAATTCGACGCAGATCGGCGAGATCGTGGCTGTGATCGAGGACATCGCCGACCAGACGAACCTTCTTGCGCTCAACGCGGCGATCGAGGCCGCGCGCGCGGGTGAGCAGGGACGCGGGTTCGCGGTGGTGGCGGACGAGGTGCGGAAGCTCGCGGAGCGGACGACGAAGGCGACTAAGGAGATCGGGTCGATGATCCGATCCGTCCAGGACGAGACGCGGAAAGCGGTCGAGGCGATGGAGACGGGGGACCGGGAGGTGAAGAGCGGCGCTACTTCGGCCCAGTCGGCCGGGGAGTCGCTGGGGCGGATCGTGACCTCAGTCCAGCGGGTCTCCGACATGATCCGCCAGATCGCGACGGCCGCGGAAGAGCAGTCGGCCGCGTCAGAGGAGATTTCGGCCTCCGTCGAGAGGATCGCCGGGGTGACGCGCGAGACGGCGACGAGCGTTCAGGGGATGACCGGAACGACGCAGGAGCTGTCGCACATGGCGGTTACGCTGAGGACGATCGTGGGGCACTTCAAGCTGAACGGGCGGGAACATTCGTCACCCGTCACTCGTCATTAGTCACTAGGCGAGCAGTTGCCTTGGACGATTGACGATTGACCAATAACGATTGACGAGGAAGCAGATGGCTGAGACGGTTGAAGAACTGATCGCGGCGGTGGGCGAGCTTCCGGCGATGCCGGCGGTCGCCCACCGAGTCAGCGAGCTCGTCCGCGACCCGAAGGTGAGCGCGGCGGACCTGGAGAGGGTCATCGAGACCGATCCCGCGCTGGCGGGGCGGATCCTGCGGATCGCCAATTCGGCCTTCTACGGCGGCTATCGTTCCGTCTCCACGATCCAGGCCGCCGTCATGCGAATGGGGTTCGACGCCGTTCGGGGCCTTGTCGTGGCCGCGTCGGTCAAGAGCGTGTACCGCCGGTTCGGGCTCACGGAACAACAGCTCTGGGAGCACGCCGTCGGCACGGCGATCGGAAGCCGGATCGTGGCGAAGGAGACGGGCGTCAACCCGGACGAGGCGTTCGTCGCGGGACTCCTCCACGACGTGGGGAAGACCGTCCTCGCCAATAACCACGCGGAACGGTACGCGGAGGTCTTTCAGGCCGTCTACAGCGAGGGAGTGCCGAGCCTTGCGGCGGAGGTCGGCGTATTCGGTTTCGGCCACACGGAGATCGGGGGGTCGGTCGTCCGCCGCTGGCGTCTGCCGGAGTCGATCGAGGAGTGCGTGCGCCACCATCACCAGCCGCTCGGGGCGGACCCGGCCTGCCGGGCGCTTGTGGCTGTCGTGGCCGTGGCCAACATGATGGCCCACGCCAACGGGATCGGGCTCCGGGAAGCGGAGGAGGTTCCCGATCTCTACGAAGGCGGCGTCGCCTCGATGATCCGGCTCTCCCCGGACCGGGTCCCCATTCTGCGCGAGCAGGCCATGGAAGCGTACAAGGCCGAGCGCGAGGTCTTCGCATGAAGGAGGGGGGACGCCGGGAGCGGCGGCGGTTCAAGCGTCTGCCGGAATCGTTCCGGGTGGAATGGGCGGAGGTCGCGTTCGGGTCCGGCCGGAAGAAAGCGGCGTCCGAGACGAAGGACGTCGGCGCGGGGGGGCTCCTCATCGAGTCGTCCGAGCCTTATGGGATCGGGACGGTCCTGAACCTGAAGATCTCGGTTCCCGAATGGAAGAAGTTCCGTCCGGGCTTCCTCAGGTACGACTGGACGTCGGCGCCCGAGCCGCTCGTCGCGCTGGGGCGGGTCGTCCGCGTGGAAGAGATCCTTTCGGGCCGCCTGTACGAGATCGGCGTGGCGTTCACGGGAATGGACGAAATCGAACAAGGAGCGCTGGGCCGACTCCTCGACGAGCGGAAGGGATCGAGGGGGAGCCGGTAGAAGGTTCGGATGGCGTCCGCGCAAGACGGAGAAGAAGGAGGATGGAGATGCGTTTTCTTGGCGATGCGAAGATCAAGACGCGATTGGTCCTAGGGTTCGCGACGGTGTCGCTCCTTGCCGTCGCCGTGGGCGTGCTGGGCCTCGGGGGCATGGGCCGCTTGGCCGGCGAAGGACTGGCCGGGGCCCGGAACAAGCAAGCGGCGGCCGAGCATCTGCTCGACCTCAACCATCGCATCATGGATGGCCGGATCCACGTCCTGCAGGCTCGATTGGACCCGACGCCCCAGGTCATGACGAAGGAGGCGGAGAAGGTCGAGGAATACGTGACTGGGATCGGCAAGGGGCTGGACGCGCTCAAGGCGCTGGACTTGTCTCCCGCGGAAAGGGCGGCGGTGGACCAGTTGACATCCGCGATGAATCCCTACATCGAAAGCGGCCTCAAGCCGATGGCCGCCGCGCTGAGGGCGGGAGACATCAACAACGTCAAGAGAATCGCCGTCGAGGTGGCTCCTCCGATCTACGACAGCGTCAAGACCGCTCGAAACGACTTGGTCAAGGTCTTGTCGGAGAACGGAAAGCAGGAGTACCTCCAAGCCCAATCCAGCTATCGCACAGTCCGGGCGGCGACGATCGCGGTCCTCCTGTCGGGCACTGTCTTTGCCGGTTTCGTGTTCCTCACCATCGTTCGCGGCGTGGGGAGGGCCGTCTCCTCGCTGGAGCGGGCGGCCCAGCGC
Source organism: Nitrospiria bacterium (assembly GCA_919903025.1). GTDB lineage: Bacteria > Nitrospirota > RBG-16-64-22 > RBG-16-64-22 > RBG-16-64-22 > RBG-16-64-22. The sequence continues at coordinate 4,140 of CAKKSE010000115.1, forward strand.
GTCGCCTCGGGGGACCTGACGGCGAGGTCGGAGTACGGGGGAAGCGACGAATTGGGCCGCGTGGCCGCGAGCTTCGACCGCGTCACGGAAGCATTCCAATCCGTGGTCGGGGGCATCCGGAGCTCTTCCGATCAGGCGGTCTCGGCCTCGACCGGGATCGCGGCCGCGACGAAGCAGATCGCGGACGGGACGGACGCGCAGGTTCAGCAGACGTCGCAGGTCGCCGCGGCGATGGAGGAGATGAGCGCGACGGTGATCGAGGTTGCGAAGAACGCGTCGCAGGCGGCGGAGTCGGTTCGGCAGGCGTCGTCGACGGCTCGGGAGGGGGGCGAGGTCGTTCAGCGGACGATCGACGGGATGAGGCGGATCTCGGAGGCGGTCCACGGATCGGCGGAGACGATCCAGAAGCTTGGGGAGAATTCGGACAAGATCGGGGAGATCGTGGCGGTGATCGAGGACATCGCGGACCAGACGAACCTTCTCGCGCTCAACGCTGCGATCGAGGCGGCGCGGGCGGGGGAGCAGGGGCGGGGGTTCGCGGTTGTGGCGGACGAGGTGAGGAAGCTTGCGGAGCGGACGACGAAGGCGACGCGGGAGATATCGGAGATGATTGCGGCGATTCAGCGGGACACGGGGAGCGCGGTGAAGGCGATGGAGTCCGGGACGCGTGAGGTGACGCGGGGGATGGACGAAGCGGACCAGGCGGGGGCGGCTCTCAAGCGGATCGTCGAGATGGTGGGTCAGGCGAACGACATGGTGGCGCAGATTGCGACGGCGGCGGAACAGCAGAGCGCGGCGTCGGAGGAGATTACGGGGAGCGTGGAGCGGATCGCCGGCGTCGGCAAGGACGTGGCGTCGGGCGCCAGGCAGACGGAGACCGCCAGCGGAGACATGGCGCGGGTCATCTCTCAACTGCGCGAGATGGTGGGACACTTTCACGTGAATGGGGCGGCCAGGTAGGAACGGTGAATGGGTGAATGGGTGAATGGGAAGTTCCTAACCACCCAGCCACCCGAATCGTGGCGTGAGAACGAGAATGAGCGGACAGGCCGTTGCTGAGTCGAAAACGAGAGTTGGGGGGCGTTCCGTGGCGCCCTGCAAGGTCTTGACCATCGCCAACCAGAAGGGGGGCGTGGGGAAGACGACGACGGCCGTCACCCTGGCGGCCACGCTGGCCGCGGAGGGCCGGCGCGTCCTGCTCGTGGACCTCGATCCTCACGGGAGCGCGACGCTTCACCTAGCCGTCATCCCGGAGAACGTTCCCGCCACGATGTCGGACGTGGCCCGGTTGAACGGGACGAAGATGGACGATGTTCTGCTTTCCACCAGCCAGCCGAACCTCGATCTGGCTCCCGGCTCGATCCGCCTCTTCCGCGTCGAGCGGGATGCCTACCTCCGCGGCGCGGCCGACCCGGGCCTGTGGTTCCGCCGGATCCTGGAGCCGATCGCGTTGCGGTACGACTACGTGGTAATCGACTCCTCGCCCGCCTTGGGGAACCTCCTGGTCAACGCCCTGACGGCCGCGGACCTCGTGATCGTTCCGGTTCAGGCCGACTACCTGGCCCTTCCGGGAGTGAAGCTTCTCCTGGAAACCATCGCGGAGATCAACCAGATCCTGAACATCCGGATCCGCTATAGGGTTCTCGCGACGATGTACGACGGGCGGCTGAACTCATGCAGGATGACGCTGAACACGATCCAGGCGAAGTTCGGCGAGATGGCGTTCAAGACGGTGATCTCGATCGATACGAAGTTCAAGGAAGCTTCCGCGGTCGGCGAGACCGTGGTGACCCGCTTTCCCGAGTGCCGCGGCGCGGCCGAGTTCCGGCGTCTCGCGGAGGAGATCAAGGCGTATGGCTAAGTCGAAGGAAGCGCGCCCGGCTGGGCCCCGATCCATCGGGGCGGTCATGGAGACCCCTCCCAGGGTCGACTTGGGATCGTATTTCCTCAAGCACACGATCCTTCCGCCGCAGGATTCGGATTGGCTGCTCGTCCGGCCCGAGGGCCAATCGGTCCTCACTCGCGAGGACTTGATCGGATCGGCCGATCCCGTTTCCGTTCCGTGTCGCGAGGAACCTGTCGCCGAAGGGAACCTTGTGCCCATGGACGATGGGAATCCCCCCACCCCCTTTGCAAAGGGGGGCCAAGAGGGATTTTCTGAGCGAACGCGCGAGGGGGACGCACTTTTTTCGGCTTCCGTCGCGGAAGTCACTCCAGTTCCCGCGCCCGAGCCGAGCCCGGAACCTCCACCCGCGGAATCCCGGCCGAGCGAGACTGCCGGATTGTCGCAGGATTCTCCCTCGCCCCCTTTGGGGGGTGAGGGGGTCGCGCAACCCGGCCAATTCGTCAGCCCTCACCCTGGCCCTCTCCCGGAGGGAGAGGGGAGTCACGATGTTGCCAAGCAGTCCGGCACTCCGGCGGCGTCCGCGGCGGCGCCCTCCCTTGATGCGTCTCCCGCTCCTGCCGCGGCGCCCGAGGGAGCCTCCGCCGGCACGAGGGAAGCCCTCATGCGAGGAGATACCCAGGAGATGGTCGTCTTCTCGATGGGAGGGCAGTTGTTCGGAACGGAGATCCTCAAGGTCAAGGAGATCATCCGAATGCCCGAACCCACGCCCACGCCGCAGGCGCCTCCGTTCGTTCGCGGAATCGTCAACCTCCGGGGAGCGGTCGTTCCCGTCGTGGAGCTCCGGGACCTTCTCGGCATGCCGGGGACCGGATCGTCGAACAAGCCGTACCTGATGATCGCCAACGCGGCGGGCCTGACGATGGGGGTCATCGTGGACGGAATTTCCCGGGTCATCAAGATCTCCGGCGAATCGCTGGAGGAGTATCAAGGAGGGGTCCTCGGCTCCGGGTCCGGGGTGGAGGCCGTCTGGGGAGTCGTCAAGGAGGGGGATTCGCTCGTGAGCCTTATCGATCTCGACGCCGTGTTCCGGGATTCGCGGTTCCACGCGCTGATGTCCCGGGGTTAGGAAGGGGAGAACGAAAATGGCGGAACGACCGCCCGACCATAAGCCCGTCTACACGATCAGGATCGCCGCGGCGCTCTCCGGCGTCACGTCATCCACGATCCGGGAGTACGAGAAACAGGGACTGCTCAAGCCGTTCCGGTCCCAGCAGAGCAACCACCGCCTGTTCTCCTACCGCGAGATCCTCTGGGTCCAGAAGGTGTGGCGGCTGATCCACGAGGAAGGCCTCAACGTGGAAGGGATCCGGCGCCTGATCGCCGTCGAGCCGTGCTGGAAGGTCCTCCGTTGCCAGCCGGAAGCCCGGGCCGCCTGCGGTTCGCAGACCTGGAACGGGACGATCTGCTGGAACGCGCGGGAGGAGCGGGGGTGCTGCCGGGACGCGTCCGTCGTCTGCCAGGAGTGCGAGGTCTACCTCCGGGGCGCGGAGAGCCCGCTGTTGTCGGTCAAGAAGCCGGCGGGTGCGGGCGAGACGGTGAGTCGGTGAATGAATCGCCCCCCACCTCTGTCCTCCCCCGCGAGGGGGGAGGAGGAAATGAAGTCGGCGGATTATGAATCCCCTCCCCCTTGAGGGGGGAGCAACTGTGTTGAATGTCAAGATGTCTGAGC
>CAKKSE010000116.1 GCA_919903025.1 Nitrospiria bacterium
GCGTTTGAGACGGCGACCGTTCCCGGGAGCGCGGCCCTGGCCCGGGACGGCGAGGTCATCGGGGAAATAGAGCTTCCCCGGGACAAGTACATATCCGAGGCCCTTCTTCCGGCTATCGATGGTCTTCTCGGTCGCGCGGGCGTTGGTCCGGGGAACCTGGACATCCTGGCGTTTGCGATCGGTCCGGGATCGTTCACGGGCCTTCGAGTCGGCCTCGCGACGATAAAGGGCCTCGCGCTTGTTCTGGGTGTCCCGATCGCGCCGGTCTCAAGCCTTTGCGTGGTCGCCTCAGCCGCTGATCCGAAGTGCGGGGGGGTCCTAAGGGCCGTGATAGACGCCGGACGAGGGGAGGTCTTCAGCGGCGTGTTTCGCGCCGAGGCGGGGCGAGTGGAAGCCATTGAGGAAGAGAAGAGGATTCGATGGGCGGATTTTTGGCCGGAGGTCCGTTCGGGAGAGGTCATCGCCGGTCTGGTCCCCGAATCGGAGCGCGCACGGGCCAAGGATCGGGGCGCGCTCGTGGATCCTGTCCGCCCGTCGGCCGGAGGCGTTGCCCGGCGGGCGTTCGACCAGATTGTCCGCGGCATCGCGAGCCCCGAGGCAATGGACGTTGTCTCGATCCGTTATCTGAAGCCGTCATGGGCTGAGGAGGTCCTCGGGGAGCGGGGGGCCATCACTGGGGTCGTCGCGGAGAGCGTGAAGGCCGGGGCGGGCGGCAGGGGCATCACAATCGAGGAAATGCGGCTGGAGGACTTGGGCTCCGTCTTGGCGATCGAGAAGTCCTCCTTCTCGAACCCGTGGACGATGGCTCAGTTCAAAGCGGAGCTTGCCGCCCCCCACGGGGCCTCGGTTCCCCTCGTGGCGCGGAATGCCGATGGAAGGCTGGTCGGGTTCTTGTGCGGCCGGATCGCGGCCGGGGAGGCGGAGATTCTCGATCTGGCCGTCGAGGCCGACCGGAGGCGGTGGGGGATCGGCACGAGGCTGTTGGCCGCATTTCTGGACAAAGCCCGGTCAGCCGGAGTCTCCCGGGTCCACCTTGAGGTCCGGGCGTTGAATACCCGCGCCCAGCTCTTCTACAGGCGGTTCGGATTTCAGGGGGTGGGCCGAAGGACGGCCTATTACCTCCGGCCGACAGAGGACGCGCTTCTTCTGGCCCTGGACATGACGAAAACCGTTGCATCGGCCGGGCAAATTGTGCAATCGTAACATCCGTAATCCTTATCCTTCCACTTGGCGTTGTTCCGCCGAGAACAGGAGGTGACCCGGCCCAGACACCCACCCCCGGTAGATCCACTCCACCCCTATAACGCAACGACAAGAGGAGGTCTGCCATGGCAGCGAGCGGCGATGAAACGATGTCAGCAAAGGGAACGATCGAGGCGCGGCTTGAGAGCCTGAAAGAGGAGCATCGCGTCCTCGGTATCCGGCTCGAAGAGCTCAACGGTAGACGGCACCTGACCCCGGAGGAAGAAGTCGAGCGGAGCACGATCCGCAAGAAGAAGCTTTTCCTCAAGGATCAAATGTCGTCCATCGCGCGAGGTCCGGTCTCAGGCCCGCCCCCATGGCCGGGGGCCAGTCGAGTCAGCCCTCCTCCGGCATAGCGAGCACCCGCGGTTTTCCTTCCCGATCCTCCCGGGGCCGGAATCAGCCCCGGGAGGCGCATCTACCCCTAATTGCCATTGATCGAAGTTTGCCTTACGTGCTAGTCTTATTCAATAGTTAGCGCGTGCAAGGTCAAGTGAGGAGACAGTTGAAAATTACCGGCGCGGAAATATTCGTGAACGCCCTCAAGAAAGAGGGCGTGGACACGATCTTCGGCTACCCCGGGGGCGTCGTCCTGAAGGTCTTCGACGTCCTCTACGGCGAGAAGGGCCTGAAGGTCGTTCTGTCCCGCCACGAGCAGGGCGCGACCCATATGGCCGACGGGTACGCCCGCGCCACGGGGAAGCCGGGGGTGGTCCTCGTCACGTCTGGGCCGGGGGCGACGAACACGGTGACGGGGATCGCGACGGCGCACATGGATTCGATCCCGCTCGTCGTCTTCACGGGGCAGGTGCCGACGAAGATGATCGGGAACGACGCCTTCCAGGAAGCCGACATCGTGGGGATCACCCGGCCGTGCACCAAGTACAACTTTCTGGTGAAGGATATCCGCGACCTGGCGCGGACGATCAAGGAAGCGTTCGTCATCGCGACGACGGGGCGGCCGGGTCCGGTGCTGGTCGATTTGCCGAAGGACGTCCTCTTCGACAAGGCAGAGTTCGACTATCCGTCCGAGGTCAAGATCCGGTCGTACAATCCGAAGTACGTCGGGAACAAGTGGCAGATCCGGCAGGCGGCCCAGGCGATCCAGAAGGCCAAGCGGCCCGTCATCTACGCCGGGGGAGGCGTGATCCTCTCCAACGCGGCGGCGGAGCTCAAGGACCTGGCCGAGATGAATCAGGTCCCCGTGGCGCTCACGCTCATGGGCCTCGGGGCTTTCCCCGGGCGTCATCCGCTCTTTCTGGGGATGCTCGGAATGCACGGGACGTATCAGGCCAACATGGCCCTCTACAAGTCGGACCTCGTCGTCGCGATCGGCGTCCGGTTCGACGACCGGGTGACCGGCAAGGTGGACGAGTTCTGTCCGGAGGCCAAGATCATCCACGTCGACATCGATCCGACGTCGATCCGGAAGAACATCCACGTCGACATCCCGATCGTGGGCGACGTGAAGTTCGTCCTCACCGACCTGATCCGCGAGATCCGGGAGATGCAGGCGGCCGGCGAGACGTGGGAGGCGATCCCGAAGACGTGGCACCGCCAGATCGACGAGTGGCGGACCGAGCACCCGCTTTCCTACGAGTGGGACGAGGAGGTCATCAAGCCGCAGTACGTGATCGAGAAGATCTGCGAGGCGGCGGGTGAGAACGCGATCGTGACGACCGACGTGGGGCAGTGCCAGATGTGGACGGCCCAGTTCTACAAGTTCGAGCGGCCGCGGACCTTCCTCACGTCCGGCGGGCTGGGGACGATGGGGTACGGGCTTCCGGCCGCGATCGGGGCGCAGATGGCGTTTCCGGACCGTCTCGTGGTGGACGTCGCCGGCGACGGATCGTTCGAGATGAACGTCCAGGAGATGGCCACCGCTGTCATCCAGAAGCTTCCGATCAAGGTTGCGATCCTGAACAACGGCTACCTCGGGATGGTCCGTCAGTGGCAGGAGCTCTTCTTCAACCGCCGCTATTCCAGCTCGGATCTGACCGGTCAGCCCGATTTCGTCCGGCTGGCCGAGGCGTACGGGGCGGTCGGCCTTCGCGCGGCCCGGCCCGAAGAGGTGGAGCCGACGATCCGCAAGGCGTTCGAGACCCCGCGACCAGTGCTCATGGAATTCGTCGTCAACCGGGAGGAGAACGTCTTCCCCATGGTCCCGGCCGGCGGCGCCAACTACCAGATGATGTTCGGCGCGGAGCGGAAGAAGTCCGAGAGCCGGCTTCGGGTGGCGCGGGGCTGACGGCGGATGCGGCACATCATCTCCGTTCTCGTCGAGAACAAGTTCGGCGTGCTGTCGCGGATCGCCGGTCTCTTCTCCGGCCGCGGCTTCAACATCGAGACGCTCTCGGTGGCGCCTACGCTCGACCCGCAGATCTCGCAGATGACGATCGTCACGGCAGGAGACGACCAGATCATCGAGCAGATCACGAAACAGCTCAACAAGCTGATCGACGTGATCAAGGTGACGGACCTCACGGAGAAGGAGTTCGTCGAGCGGGAAATGGTCATCGTGAAGGTGAGTCCGCCGACCGACCAGCGGGCGGAAGTGCTGAGGACCTGCGAGATCTTCCGGGGCCGGGTCGTGGATTCGAGTCCCAAGACCTACACGGTCCTGGTTACGGGCGACGACAAGAAGATCGGCGCGTTCATCGAGATCCTGCGGCCGCTCGGGATCAAGGAGATCGTCCGCACTGGCAAGGTCGCGATCGGAAGGGAATGAAAACCGGTGAATCGGTGAATGGGTGAATCGGTGAATCGGACAACCTGGATTCGGGCGGAGGGAATGAACGAATGAAGGTGTTCTACGACAAGGACGCGGACCTGTCGAAGCTGTCCGGGAAGACGGTCGCGGTCATCGGGTACGGGAGCCAGGGGCACGCACACGCGAACAACCTCAAGGACAGCGGCGTGTCGGTCCTGGTGGGTCTGGCGGAGGGGAGCCCCTCTCGCAAGAAGGCGCAGGACGCCGGACTCGCGGTGGGAAGCGTCGACGAGGCCGTTCGGAAGGCCGACATCGTCATGGTCCTCGTTCCGGACGAGAAGATTGCCGACCTGTACGGCTCCGAGATCGGCCCCAACCTGAAGAAGGGCGGATACCTGGCGTTTGCCCACGGGTTTAACATCCACTTCGGGCAGGTCGTTCCGCGGTCCGACGTGGGCGTGTTCATGGTGGCGCCGAAGTCGCCCGGCCATCTCGTGCGGCACGAGTACACGAAGGGGAACGGCGTGCCGATGTTGTTGGCCGTCCATCAGGACCCGTCGGGGGACGCGCGGTCGGTGGGGCTGGCGTACGCGTCGGCGATCGGCGGCGGGCGGGCCGGAATCATCGAGACGACCTTCCGCGAGGAGACGGAGACCGACCTCTTCGGCGAGCAGGTGGTCCTCTGCGGCGGCACGACGGCTCTCATCACGGCGGCTTTTGAGACGCTGGTGGAGGCGGGATACGCGCCTGAGATGGCCTACTTCGAGTGCCTGCACGAGCTGAAGCTCATCGTCGACTTGATCTACGAGGGCGGGATCTCGAACATGCGATACTCGATCAGCAACACGGCCCAGTACGGCGACCTGACCCGCGGACCGCGGATCGTCACGGAGCAGACCAAGGCCGAGATGAAGAAGATCCTGGGCGAGATCCAGAGCGGGGCGTTCGCCCGCGAGTGGATGCTCGAGAACAAGGTCAACCGGCCGGTGTTCAACGCGCTCACGCGGCGCGGCGAGGAGCACCCGATCGAGGGCGTCGGGAGCCGCCTTCGGGCGATGATGCCGTGGCTCGCGCACGGCCGGCTCGTGGACAAGACCAAGAACTGAGGAGCGATCGGATGCCAAGCGTCCTGGGCACTCGCGGCCGGCGAGACCCCCGAAAGGGAATCTATCTCCTGCCGAATCTTCTGACGTCGGCGAACCTGTTCGCCGGGTTCTTCGCCATCGTCGGGGCCTTCAACGGGGAGTACGTCCAGGCCGCGACGGCGATCCTGATCGCGATGGTGTTCGATTTCCTGGACGGCCGCGTGGCGCGCCTGGCCCGCGCCGAGAGCCGGTTCGGGATCGAGTACGATTCGCTGGCCGATCTGGTCTCGTTCGGGCTCGCGCCGGGGGTCCTGATGTACGCCTGGGCGCTCGACGCGTACGGGCGGCTGGGTTGGGCGGCCGCGTTCCTCTTCGTCGTGTGCGGGGCCCTGCGCCTGGCGCGGTTCAACGTGCAGATCGGACGGGTCGAATCGACGCACTTCATCGGCCTCCCGATTCCGGGGGCGGCGGCCGTGCTGGCGACGAGCGTCATTCTGGACATGCACTTCCTCGGGCTCGGGCGGGAGATCCGTCCGGTGCTGATGCTCGGAATGACGTATGCCCTCGCGTTCCTGATGGTGAGCAACATCCGGTATCGGAGCTTCAAGTCGTACGCGATGGGGGAACGGCGGCCGTTTCGGATTCTCGTATGGGCGATCCTGGTCCTGGTCATGGCGGCGATTCAGCCGCAGATCGTGGTCTTCGGCCTCGTTCTTCTCTACGCCCTGTCGGGACCGGCGGAGCACTTCTTCGGCGGCTTGATCCGGCGCGTTCTCAAGAGGCCCGCCAGCGCCGGCGCGCCCCAGCACGCGGCGGACGACGAGGACGACGTTGCGGACCAGGAAGTTATTGTGAGAAAATAGGAGCCGAAAGAGAAAGAATTGAAAATTGAAAATTGAAAATTGTAAATTTCAAAGCGGTTGTCGTTCGCTTTCCAATTTTCAATTTACAATTTTCAATTTGCAATAGTGTCCTTTGGCGTTGAAGAGGAGTAGTACGCGGAAGGCCGTCCTTGAGAGAGCCGGTGGGTGGTGCGAACCGGCGGGCGGGGCCGCGGAACTCGCCTCGGAGCCGTCTCCGCGAAAGGGCTCAGGCCCCTGTAGCTGGGACCGCGAAGGTCCGCGTCAGTGACCGAATGAAGCGCGGAGTCCCGCCACGGCGGGACTCCGAAACAGGGTGGTACCGCGGGGGTTTCGTCGAAGCCTTCGTCCCTGGGCGGAAATTGGCCGGGGGGCGGAGGCTTTTTCATTGCGGCCGAAGGAATTGCAAATTGTAAATTGGAAATTGTAAGTTTCAAAACTGATGCTTTTCTCAATCGTTTTCCAATTTGCAATTTTCAATTTCCAATTTACAAGTTTCTTGCATTGAAAGTGACCAATGACCATTGACGACTGATCCAGGAGGTTTCCCATGACACGGATGATCCGGATTTTCGATACGACGCTTCGGGACGGGGAGCAGTGTCCCGGCGCGAGCATGAACGTCGAGCAGAAACTGTCCGTCGCGCGCCAGCTCGCGCGCCTGAAGGTGGACGTGATCGAGGCGGGGTTCGCCATCAGCTCGCCCGGCGACTTCGAGGCGGTCCAGCGGATCTCGCGCGAGATCCGGGGCGGACCGATCGTTTGCAGTCTCGCCCGGGCCGTCGACAAGGACGTCGACCGGGCCTGGGAAGCGCTCCGTGAGGCCGAGCGTCCCCGCATCCACACGTTCATCTCCACGTCCGACATCCACCTCAAGCACCAGTTCCGGATGACGCGACAGCAGGCGATGGACCGGGCGGTGGAGATGGTCAAGCGCGCCCGGACGTACGTCGAGGACGTCGAGTTCTCGCCGATGGACGCGAGCCGTTCGGATCCCGAGTACCTCTACCGCGTCATCGAGGCCGTGATCGGCGCGGGCGCGGGGACGGTCAACATTCCCGACACAGTCGGGTACGCCGTTCCCGACGAGTTCGGGGCGCTCATCCGCGGGATCGTGGAGAAGGTTCCGAATGCCCACAAGGCGGTCATTTCCGTTCACTGCCACAACGACCTGGGGCTCGCTGTGGCCAACTCCCTTGCCGCGATCGTGAACGGCGCGGGGCAGGTGGAGTGCACGATCAACGGGATCGGCGAGCGGGCGGGGAACGCCTCGATGGAGGAGATCGTGATGGCGCTCCGGACGCGGAAGGACGTTCTTAAGGCCGACACGCGGATCGTGACCGAGGAGATCTATCCGGCGAGCCGTCTCGTGAGCGCGATCACGGGGATGGTCGTCCAGCCGAACAAGGCGATCGTCGGGGCGAACGCCTTCGCCCACGAGTCGGGAATCCACCAGGACGGACTGCTCAAGGAGAAGAGCACCTACGAGATCATGACGCCGGAGTCGGTGGGCGTCGTCAAGAGCCGCCTGGTACTGGGGAAACACTCCGGCCGTCACGCCTTCCGGGACCGCCTGGAGAAGATGGGATACCGCCTCTCCGACGAGGAGGTCAACAAGGCGTTCGAGCGTTTCAAGCACCTGGCCGACCAGAAGAAGGAGGTCTACGAAGAGGATCTGGAGGCAATCGTGGCCGAGGAGGTGACGCGGATCCCGGAGGCTTTCGTCCTCAAGTCGCTGTTCGTCAAGAGCGGGACGGAGCAGAAGCCGACGGCGGCCATCGCTCTCGAGATCCACGGGAAGCCGGTCGAGCGGGAAGAGTCCGGCGACGGGCCGGTGGACGCCGCGTACCGGACGATCGCGGTCCTCACGGGGACGAAGAGCAACCTGGAGTCGTACGTGGTGAGCGCGATCACGGGCGGGACGGACGCGCAGGGGGAGGTGACCGTTCGCGTCCATGAGGGCGGCCGGACGGTGATCGGCCAGGGGGCGGACACGGACATTATCGTGGCGTCCGCCCGCGCCTACTTGAACGCCCTCAACAAGCTCGACTACTTCAAGAAGCACCGAAAGCCTTCGGATGCGGCCCAAAAGGGGCTTGAACACGTTTAGGGGAGCGGATAGACTACGAATCGCCGAGAGGGGACCTCACACAGCAGTGAAATCCCCCCTCCCTTGAGGGGAGGGGGCGAGGGGGAGGGTGGAGAGCGGACCAGTGGGGGTCGCACGCTCGTCACCCCCACCCTGGCCCTCCCCCTTCGAGGGGGAGGGGATTCGTTTTTCTTGGGCGTTCGGCTGTGCGCCCGTGTGTTGGCGGGCGATCGAGAGAGGTTTGTAATGGGGTCGAGAGAAATGTTCAAGATCGCCGTTCTGGCCGGCGACGGGATCGGGCCGGAGGTGATGGCCGAGGCCGAGAAGTTCCTGGCCGCCGTCGAGAAGACGGAAGGCATCCGCTTCGAGAAGACCCGCTGCAACGTCGGCGGCGCGGGGATCGACAACGAAGGAAAGGCCCTGCCGGAGACGACGCTCAAGGCGTGCCGGGAGGCGGGCGCGATCCTCTTCGGCTCGGTCGGCGGACCCAAGTGGGAACACCTCCCGCCGGAACAACAGCCGGAGCGGGGCGCCCTTCTGCCTCTGCGGAAGACGTTCGGCCTTTTCGCCAACCTCCGTCCGGCGATCGTGTACCCGGCGCTGGCGCGCTCGTCGGTTCTCCGGACGGACATTGTCGGCGAGGGGTTCGATCTCGTGATCGTCCGGGAGCTGACGGGCGGGATCTACTTCGGCCAGCCGAAGGGGCGGGAGCGCGTGGACGGGCACGAGCGGGCGTTCGATACGCTGGTCTACACGACGCCCGAGATCGAGCGGATCGCGCGGGTCGCGTTCGAGACGGCGCGCAAGCGCCGGAAGAAGGTCTGTTCCATCGACAAGGCGAACGTCCTGACGACGATGGTTCTCTGGCGGGAGGTCGTGACGCGCGTTGGGAAGGAGTATCCCGACGTGGAGCTTTCGCACATGTACGTTGACAACGCGGCGATGCAGCTCGTTCGGAATCCCCGGCAGTTCGACGTCGTCCTCGCCGACAACATGTTCGGCGACATTCTCTCGGACGAGGCGGCTCAGCTCACCGGATCGCTCGGGATGCTTCCGTCGGCCTCGCTTGCCGAGGGGACGTTCGGCCTCTACGAGCCGTCGGGAGGCTCCGCGCCGGACATCGCCGGGAAGGGGATCGCGAACCCGATCGCCCAGATCCTCTCCGCGGGAATGATGCTCAAGTACTCGTTCGGGATGAGCGGCGCGGCGGAGCGCCTCGACCGGGCCGTAGCGGAGGTCCTCGACGCGGGCTTCCGCACGCGCGACATCGCGCTGGGGGATCCGGGGGAGAAGGTCGTCGGGACGGCCGAGATGGGCGATCGGATCGTCGAGGCGTTTGAGGCGCGCCGAGGAGGAGTCTAATGAAGTACAAGGTGCAGTTGGAAAGGACGGAGGAAGGTTTCGCCGTCTGGTGCCCGGGGCTCCCGGGGTGCTGGTCGCAAGGCGCGACTGAGGAGGAGGCCCTCGGGAACATCAGGGATGCCATCGAGACGTACCTGGCAACGGTGGCGGATCTGACCAAAAACAAGGTTACGCGGATCGTCGAGGTGCCGGTGTAGGGATGCCCAAGCTTGCGGGTGTGTTTCACCGTCGCGCGGTCCGGGCATTTGAACGGGCGGGGTTTCGGGTCGTCCGTGAAGGAAAGCACATCTCGATGACCAATGGGGAACGGATCATTGTCATTCCGCGGGCTGATCCAATCAACTCGTTCACGATGGGCGGGATCATCAGGGATGCGGGATTGACCCTGGAGCGATTCAAGGAGCTCCTCTGATGGCGAAGGATCGCGGTCGATGGAGAGCGAGGGGTGTCTGGAGGGAGCCATGGAAACAACGATAAAGGCGGAGCGGAGGCCCGCCTTGAAGAAGAAAGTCGCCTACTCGATCGCGATCATCGGCGCGACGGGGGCGGTGGGGAAGGAGACGCTGGAGATCATGGAGGAGCGTTCCTTTCCCGTCGAAGAGCTCCGCCTGTATGCGTCGAAGCGCTCCGCGGGCGAACGTCTGTCCTGCGGGAAGGTCTCCGGCGTCGTGCGGGAGTTGGAGGACGGGGTCGACCTGTCGGGGGTGGACATTGCCTTCGTGTCAGCCACGGACGAGATCAGCCGGGAGTGGTGCCCGAAGATCGCCGCGGCGGGCGGGATTGCCGTCGACGACTCGGCCGTCTTCCGGATGGACCCGGACGTGCCGCTCGTCGTGCCCGAGGTGAACGAGGACGCGCTGGGCGGTCACAAGGGAATCGTCGCCATCCCGAACTGCACGACGACGCCGCTCGTGATGGTCCTGGCCCCGCTCCACCGGGCCGCGGGGATCAAGCGGGTTGTGGTCTCCACCTACCAGTCGGTCTCCGGGACCGGGAAGAAGGCGATGGACGAGCTGTTCAACCAGACGCGCGACCTCCTCGCCTTCCGCGAGGTCGAGCCGGAGGTCTACCCGCACCAGATCGCCTTTAACTGCATCCCTCACATCGGCTCGTTCAGCGAAGCGGGGGATTCATCGGAAGAGGTCAAGATTGTCAGGGAGACAAGGAAGATCCTGAGTCTGCCGGACCTTCTCGTGACGTCGACCACCGTCCGCGTTCCCGTTTTCCGCTGTCATTCCGAGGCGGTGAACGTGGAGTTGGAAAGGGCGCTCTCTCCGAACGAGGCGCGGGCCCTGCTGGCCGAACAGCCCGGCGTCATGGTCTACGACGACCCGGGCCGGAAAATCTATCCGCACCCGATCGCCGGCGCGGGGAAGGACGAGGTGTTCGTGGGGCGCATCCGGCGGGACGATTCCGTGAAGCACGGCCTCAACCTCTGGCTCGTCTCAGACAATCTTCGAAAGGGCGCGGCCCTCAACGCCATCCAGATCGCCGAGGCGCTGATCAAGAGGGCGGTGTGAAGAACGGTGAATCGGAAGACATATGACTGAACTCGACGACCTTAGAAATAAGATCGACGCGCTTGATGCGCAGATCCTCTCGCTCCTCAACGAGCGGGCGAAGATCGCCGTCCGGATCGGCGAAGTCAAGCGCGAGACGGGCGCGGAGGCGTACGCGCCCGGGCGTGAGAGCGAGATCTTCGAGAGTCTGGCGCGCCGAAACAACGGCCCGTTCCCCGCCGAGGGTCTTCGCGCCGTCTTCCGGGAGATCGTCTCCGCCTGCCGCTCGCTGGAGAAGCCCCTTCGCGTCGCCTACCTCGGACCCGAGGCGACGTTCACGCATCTCGCGTGTCTCAGGCGCTTCGGCTCCTCGGTCGAGGCCGTTCCCGTCGAGACGATCCCCGGCGTTTTCAAGGAAGTCGAGCGCGGAGGGACGGAGTTCGGCGTCGTTCCGGTCGAGAACTCGACCGAGGGCGTCATCAACTACACGGTGGATTCGCTGATCGACTCGGACCTGAAGATCACTTCCGAGATCCTCCTCGATGTTTCCCAGCACCTTCTTGCCGCGGGACGAGACCTCTCGCGCGTGAAGAAGGTCTACAGCCATCCGCAAGCCGTGGCCCAGTGCCGGGGCTGGCTGGAAAAGAACCTGCCGCGCGTCGAGATCGTCGAAGTCTCGTCGACGGCCAAGGCGGCCGAGATGGCGGCGAAGGATCCCGATGCGGCGGCCATCGCCAGCGAAGCGGCCGCGACTCTGTACCGGCTCGAGATCGTCGAGCCGAAGATCGAGGACAGGCCCAACAACCAGACGCGGTTCCTCGTGATCGGAAGGAAGGAGACGCCCCGCACGGGACGCGACAAGACCTCCCTGGTCTTCTCGATCAAGGATCGCCCTGGCGCGCTCTACAAGATGCTGGAGCCGTTCGCCAACCGGGGGATCAACCTCACGCGGCTCGACGCCCGCCCCTCGAAACAGCGGACATGGGAGTACCTGTTCTTCATGGACCTCGCCGGCCACGTCGAGGATCCCTCTGTGAGGGAGGCCGTCGAAGCGCTCCGGGGCGAGTGCTTGTTTCTAAAGGTTCTTGGCTCCTATCCGGCGGATCTGTAGAGCCGAATGCCTGTCCGGATTCCGCCTCACATCCTGAGCCTCAAACCGTACGTTCCCGGGAAGCCGATCGAGGAGGTCGAGCGGGAGCTCGGGATCCGGGGTTCGATCAAGCTCGCCTCCAACGAGAACCCGATCGGTCCCTCGCCTCTTGCGCTGGAGGCAATCCAGGGGGAGATGTCGAACCTCCATCGTTACCCCGAAGGAAGCGGCATCCGCCTCAAGGAGGCGCTTGCCCGGAAGCACGGCGTCGCTCCGAACCAGATCGTCCTGGGGAACGGATCGAACGAGGTGATCGAGCTTCTGGCCCGCGCATTCCTTTCGCCGGGCGACGATGCCGTGATGGCCGATCCGTCGTTCGTCGTCTACGCCCTCGTCACGCAAGCGGTTGGAGCGCGCTCCGTCAAGGTCCCGCTCAGAGATGGCGTTCACGATCTCATGGCGATGGCCCAGGCGGTGGCGGAGAAGACGCGGATCGTTTTTATCGCCAATCCTAACAACCCGACGGGGACGTCCAACGGCGCGGAAGAGGTCGAGGCGATGGTGCGCGCGATCCCTCCAGACGTGGTTGCCGCGTTCGACGAGGCGTACGCCGAGTACGTCGGCCGCCCCGATTATCCCGACACGGTCCGGTATATCCGCGAGGGGCAGCCGGTGATCGTCTTCCGGACGTTTTCCAAGATCTACGGTCTGGCGGGGCTCCGGATTGGATACGGCGTTACGACGCCGGAGATCGCGGATGCCCTCGATCGCGTGCGACAGCCGTTCAACACGAACCGCCTGGCCCAGGCCGCGGCCCTGGCGGCCCTCTCCGACGAGGCGCACGTGGCGAGGAGCCGCGGGGTGAACGAAGAGGGAAAAGCGTTCCTGTCCGGCGAGTTTCGGAGAATGGGCGTTTCGTTCCATCCGACCGAGGCGAACTTCTTCTATCTTCCGCTGGGCGAGCGTTCCGCGAAGGACCTCTCCGACGCGCTCCTCCGGAAAGGCGTGATCGTCCGGCCGATGGGGCCCGCGATCCGCGTGACGATCGGCCTGCCGGAGGAGAACCGGCGGCTCGTGGAGGCGTTCTCGGAGGTGCTCCGGTCCGTCTGAGGCTACTGCTCTGGTCGTCCGGATGAGCGGAGTGCCGGCTATTCGGGAGGGAGCTCGGTCCCGGCGGGCTTCCAGGTGCGGGAGAGGGTGTTCTGGAGTTCGTCGATCCGGTAAGGCTTCGGGAGAACGGCGCAGAAACCGTGCGTCCGGAAGTCGGCCATGACCGGATCGTCTGAGTAGCCGCTGGAGACGATGACCCGGGCCTTGGGATCGATTTCGAGGATCTTACTGACCGCCTCCTTCCCGCCCATCCCGCCTGGAATCGTGAGGTCCATGATGACGGCGTCGAAGGGCTGCCCCGACTCCCTTGCTGTGCTGAAAATCTCGATGGCCTCCGCGCCGTCGCCAGCGGCGGCGACGTCGCAATCCAGATGCATGAGCATCCTGCCCAGGGCATCACGGACGGGTTCCTCGTCATCCATTACGAGCACTCTTCTGCGCTGTCCGCGGGTAGGCGCGACCCGATCGGACGGGGGCGCTTCGGCCGGGGCTTGCGAGGCCGGGAAATAGAGATGGAAGGCCGTTCCCGACGCCGGGGTCGACTCGACGGAGACGTGTCCGCCGTGTCTTCGGACGATGGAGTCGGTGATCGCGAGCCCGAGGCCGCGCCCCTTCTTCTTGGTGGTGAAGTAGGGATCGAAGATCCGCCGGAGGTGCTCGGGCGCGATTCCCGACCCATGGTCGCAGACGGACACCCGGACGTACCGGCCAGGGTCAATGGGGAGGCCGAGCGTGTCGTCCACGAGAACGTTTTCCGCCTGGATCCGGATGACGCCGCCGGGCATCGATTCATCCGCGTTCATCAGAACGTGAGCCAGGGCCTGGAGGACCTGTTCCTCGTCCACCTCGGCCGGCCAGATATTCTCGGGCAGGAGGCATTCGGATCGGACGTTCGATCCGCCGAGCGCGAAGCCGGCCGACCGCCTGACAAGATCGGCGATGGAAACCGCCTTCCTGGCCGGCGCGCCGCCGCGGGAGAAGGTGATGAGTTGTCGGACCAGGTCCCTGGCCCTCAGCGCGGCCTTCTCGGCCATGGCCAGCCTCTCCTGCGTCGGGCTGTCCGGCTCCGCGCGCGCCTGGATCATGCTGATGTTTCCCAGGACGGCCGTCAGGATATTGTTGAAGTCGTGGGCGATTCCGCCGACGAGGACGCCCAGGGATTCGAGCTTCCCGATTCGGACCATGTCTTCTTCCATCTGTCTGCGCTGGGAGACGTCCCGGACGATGACGATCACGCCGAACTTCCCGCGCCACGTCGTTCGCGACGATGTGATCTCCACCGGGACGAGGCTTCCATCCTTCCTCCGCAGGGCGGTCTCGTACTGCCGGGGGGCGGATTCGCCCTCAACGCGTTTCTTGAACCGCTCAGCTACCTTCGAAACCTCGTCCGGGGGGAGGATGTCGCGGAAGTGCAGACCGACGAGGTCCTCCACGGCATGCCCGGTGATCTCGCTCATCCGCCGGTTCGCATAGACGTGGAACCCATCTTGATCCGAAACCAAAATTCCGTCGTTGGCGTTGTCGGCCAGGGCGTGGAAGCTTTCCTCGCTCTCCCGGAGCGCTTCCGCGCGCCTGCGCTCCGTGACGTCCCGGAAGATCCCCAGGATGACCTTCCGGTCTCCCCAGTCGACGACGTTCGCGCTGATCTCGACGGGAACCCGGCCGCCGTCCCCCTTGCAGACCCAGAGACCTCCCTCGATTCCCCTGCCGCTCTGGACGGCTTCCTGGAAGATCCGCCGGTATCGCTCCGCCTCCTCGGGAGGGTGAAGTTCGGCCTGGTGCATCCCGACGATCTCGCCGGCCGGTTTCCCCAGGAGCTCGCCCGCCTTGCGGTTGGCCGTGATAATCACGCCCGATTCGGCGTCGGCCACGAGCATCGCGTCGTTTGCGGATTCGAAGAGAGAGTGGCACCGGGACTCCCTGTCCCGGATCTCCTCCTCGGCCTCCTTCCGCTCGCCGACATACCGCCGGACGACCCAGACGCCCGCCAGCAGGAGGCCGAAATCAAAGGCCGCCACGAGGCCGAAGACCGCGAGCATCCGGTTTCTGAGCGACCGGGCCCAGGATTCGTAGGCCGTGACTACGGCGTCGGATCGCTCCGTGAGGAGGGGAATATTGCTCAGAACGACGTGGAACGCGGTCACGGCGTCCGGGTCCCGGATCGGCCGGTCGGCGACGAGGAGCAGGGCGGGGCGGAGGGTGTTCCAAAGGTGTCGGACTCCGGCGATCTCGTCCTGGACCGGGAGAGGCGCGGCGGAGAGGCGGGTTTCGAAGTGCGTCCCTCCGTACTGCAGGAGGTCGAGAGAGCCTCCGAACGATTCCACGAGGTATCGAAGGCCGTTCCGATCCTCCTCCTGCCCGGTCTGGACCATCTGAGCGAAGGCCAGAATTTGCTGGCAGGTCATTCTCTGTCTGCCGGCGATGTTCATGAACCGGGCTTCGTCGGCCGTTTGCGAGAGATACGAGTAGAGGACGCCGAGGGATGCGATGGCGGCCAGGGTCGGGCCGAAGAGAAGGACGGCGATCTTCCGGACGATTGTCGGCTTCATGGGCGCCCGCCGTGGTCCTGAGAACCAGAGCGGCCAGCGGTGGAGCGAGGCCAAAGATCCGCAAAGGGCGGGGAGATTCTTTCTTCAGGGAACATCGCCGTTCCCCCGCCGGAAGAGTGTGCTAGAATTACCGCTGGTTTCAGATCCTGGTCTTCTTTTCTAAGAAATTATACCATAGTGACGGTTCTCGTGACTGCAAGCTTCCGGTCCGGGTTATTGAGTCTTCCCGCAATAAGGAGGACATCAGATCTCTCAGAATCCCTCCTGACCTCCCTTTGCCAAAGGGAGGAATTCCCCCTCTTTGGAAAAGAGGGGCCAAGGGAGATTCTGCAAGAACGTGTCCATACTATTTCGACAATCTTAGCAATAAAGAGTCAGGGGGACGGATGCGTTTCCGGCGGATGACGGTGATCGGGGTGGGGCTCGTGGGCGGGTCGCTGGCTCGCGCGATGAAGGACCGCGGCCTGGTCGGGGACGTTGTCGGCGTCGGGCGCGGGGAGGCGAACCTCAAGCGGGCTGTGGAAATGGGCGTGATCGATGAGTTCACGCACGATCCCGCGGAGGGGGTGAGAGGCGCGACGCTCGTCGTTCTCGCCACGCCCGTCGGGACGTTCGAGCCGATCGCCCGCGAAATCAAGCCGCACCTCGATCCTCAGGCGATTGTTACGGACGTGGGGAGCGTGAAGGGGGAAGTCGTCCGCGCCCTGGAGGACCTGCTGGAGGAGAGCGCGGCGTTCGTGGGGTCGCACCCGATCGCCGGCGGGGAGAAATCGGGCGTCGAGGCGTCCGATCCGTCCATCTTCGACGGGGCCCGGTGCGTTCTCACGCCGACCCCGCGGACGCGCGGTTTCGCCATCGACCGCGTGGATGCGCTCTGGCAGGCCGTCGGGTGCCGGACGATCCGGCTCGATCCCGACGTCCACGACAGGATCTTCGCGGCCGTGAGCCACCTGCCGCACGCCGCGGCATTCGCTCTCGTCGCCGCCGTGGAGCGGCTGGATGGCGGCCTCGATCTCAAGAATTTCTCCGGGGGCGGGTACCGCGACGCGACGCGGATCGGCGCGAGCCCGGCCGACGTGTGGCGCGACATCTTCCTGCTGAACGGCGCGCACGTGGTCTCCGCGATCAGGGCTTTCGAGGAGGAGATCGCCGCCCTCCGGCGCGAGATCGAGGAAGGGCGGGCGGAAGAGCTGAAAGCGCGCCTTTCGCGGATTGCCCATATTCGCCGGGATCTTTCCTAGATTCCGGGTTAAGGAGGCACGCGATGTCGTACAAGGTCAGCATCGTCATCGAGAAGGATGAGCACGGCTGTTACGCCTATTGTCCGGATCTGGAAGGTTGTCAGACGCAGGGGCGTTCCCTGGAGGAAGCGATTGACAACATCAAGGAGGCGATTGAGCTGTACCTTGAGACGATGCCGGAGGACGAAATCCGGAGCGCTTTGAGCCAGGAGATCCTCACAACCACGCTGGAGGTAAGAGTTGCCTAGACAGCCAAGAATGACGCCTCAGGAGGCGGAATCGATGCTGTCGAAGGCTGGTTTTGAGATGGTTCGGAGCAAAGGAAGTCACAGAATCTACATGAAGGGCGGGATCAGGATTGTTCTTCCGTTCCATGCGGGCGAGATGCTTCATCCCAAGATCGTGAAACAGGTTCTGAAGGGGATCGAGAAGAGCGAAAGTACGGGTGGGCCGGGAAGGTGACGATGGCAGGCTCGACACAGTTCGTTCTTTCTCCCGCCAAGAGGCTCGAAGGAGAAATCGTTGTTCCGGGCGATAAGTCGATCTCCCACCGGGCCGTCATTCTGGGCGCCGTCGCGCGCGGGACGACGGAGATCCGGGGCCTCCTCCGAGGCGACGACGTCCTTCGGACGCTCGCCGCATTCCGGCGGCTGGGCGTCTCGATCGGGGACGATGGGGACACCGTGCGAATCGACGGCCGGGGACTTTCTGGCCTTCGCGAGCCGGACGACGTCATCGATCTGGGCAATTCGGGCACGTCGATCCGTCTCCTGGCGGGGCTGTTGGCGGGACGGCCGTTCCTCTCGATCCTCACCGGCGACGATTCGCTCCGCGGCCGGCCGATGGGACGAGTCGCCGAGCCCTTGAGAAAGATGGGCGGGCGGATCGACGGGCGGAGCGAAGGGAACCTGGCGCCGCTGGTGGTTCGGGGGGGCGGTCTCCGCGGCATTTCGTATCTCTCGCCCGTCGCATCGGCGCAGGTGAAGTCGGCGGTCCTGCTCGCCGGTCTCTCGGCCGAGGGCGAGACGAGCGTCACCGAGCCGGGCCTTTCCCGCGACCATACGGAAAAGATGCTGACGGCGTTCGGGGCGGGCGTCCGGCGCGAGGGACTGAAGGTCGCTGTGGAGGGAAACGACAGGTTGAAGGCCTGCTGTGTCGACGTCCCCGGAGATTTCTCGTCGGCCGCCTTCTTCATCGTCGGGGCGACGATCCTGCCGGGCTCCGACCTCACGATCCGCCGCGTGGGCGTGAATCCGACCCGGACCGGGCTCATCGACGTCCTCCGGCAGATGGGGGGCCGGATCGAGCTTGAGAGCTTGACGGAGACCGGCGGGGAGGCTGTGGCCGACATCCGGGTCCGTTCCGCCCCGCTCAAAGGGGTTACGGTGGCGCCCGAGATCGTTCCCCGGATGATCGACGAGTTCCCGGTTCTTTGCATCGCGGCCGCCGTGGCGGAAGGGGAGACGGTCGTGACCGGCGCCTCCGAGCTTCGGGTCAAGGAATCGGACCGGATCGCGGCGATGGCCCATGTTCTCGGGCAGTTCGGCGTCTCGGCCGCCGGTCTTCCCGACGGCATTCGAATCCACGGGCGGGGCGGGGGCTTGGAGGGAGACGCAACCGGCCGCCGGATCCGCTCCCACGGCGACCACCGCGTTGCGATGTCGGCCGCGACCCTGGCCCTTGCGGCCTCCGGCGAGACCCTCGTGGAAGATACGGCCTGCGTGGCGACGTCCTTCCCCGGGTTTCTGGAGCTTCTCCGGTCCGTAACGCGCTTATGAGGTCGGCGCCGATCGTCGCCATCGACGGCCCGGCCGGGGCCGGGAAGAGCACCGTTGCGCGCCGACTGGCCGCGCGGCTGGGGTTCACGTACGTCGACTCGGGGGCCATGTACAGGACGGTGGGACTTGCCGCCCGCCGGGGCGGGCTGGATCCTGAGGACGAGACAGCCATGAACCGGCTCATGGCGGACTTGGGCCGCTTGGTCCTTCGGACCGAGGGAGAGCGAACGCGGGTCTGGCTCGACTCGGAAGAGGTCTCGGACGAGATCCGGACGCCGCAGGCGGGGGAATGGGCGTCGCGCGTCTCGCGTTCGCCGGCCGTGCGCGAGGGACTCAAGGGCTTCCAGCGCCGGATGGGCGAGGCGGGCGGCGTCGTCATGGAAGGACGGGACATCGGGACGGTCATTTTCCCGGACGCCGAGTTCAAGTTCTTTCTGACGGCTTCCCTGGAGGTTCGGGGGCGCCGTCGGCACGCGGAATGGGCCGAAAAAGGAGGCGAAAGCGCCCTTGAAAAGACTATTGAACAAATCGAGAAGCGCGATTACAATGATAGATCGCGTTGCTTGGCTCCACTGAGCGTTCCGCCCGGAGCCGTGACGGTCGACACGTCAGGTCTCACGGTCGACGAGGTGGTGGACTTGCTGTTTCGCCGGGTCAAGGCGGAACCTCCCGGCGGCCGCGCGGGGTGATGCGTCCGGCCGGGAAGGCAGACGCCCGCGTTTCCCTCTGGTACCGCTTGGTTCGGACGGTCATCCGGCTGGCGGCGGCGGTTCTGTTCCGGCTTCGCGTCCGGGGGCAGGAGAATATTCCGGATTCGGGCGGAGCCATCATTGCCGCGAATCACGCGAGCTATCTCGACCCGCCCATTGTCGGCGGGTCGATACGCCGCCAGGTTCGGTACATGGCGGCCGAAGAGCTGTTCAGAATTCCCGTGTTCGGCCCGCTGATTCGCTCGGTCGGGTCCTTTCCGGTCAAGCGGGGAGAGGACGATCGGAGCGCCCTTCGGGAGGCGGTCCGGCAACTGAAGCGGGGACATCTCCTGCTCGTCTTTCCCGAGGGGACACGGAGCTTCAACGGGGAACTGGGCGAGGGAAAGGCCGGGATCGGGTTCATTGCCCTTCACGCGGGCGTGCCCGTCATCCCGGCGTTTGTTGGAGGGGCGCACGAGGCGCTCCCTCGCGGACGGTGGTGGGTGAAGCCGGTGCGTGTGACCGTCCGGTTTGGTCCTCCCATCGCCCCTCCCGAAGGGCCGGTTCCTCGCGGGGAGGCCGCCCGCCAGGCGTATCAGGCCGTGGCCGACCGTGTGATGCGCGAGATCGCGAAGCTGAGAGACCAGGACGAAGGCGGTCAATAGTCAATGGTCAATGGTCAATCGCGGTCATGCGCGAGTCGCTTTCAGCGGCCGGCTAATGACCATTGACCAGTAACTATTGACAGGTTTTTTGAAGCCCGTTTCCGCCACGGCGGGGCGGGTATTCTATCGATCCAGGAGGTTAGTCGTCATATGAGTGAAGAAACGCGAGATCTGAATGCCGGAGGTCCGGCGGTCTTGGAGGAGGACCTCGATTCCGAATCCATGGCGCAGATGTACGAGGCCTCGTTCCGGAACATCGAGGAGGGGGCCGTCGTCCGGGGGAGAGTGGTGAAAGTGACTCCGGAAGGGGTCATGATCGACATCGGGTACAAGTCCGAGGGGATCGTCCCCATCGATCAGTTCCAGAGGGAGGAATTGGAGCGCCTCGCGCCGGGCGCCGAGGTGGAGATCTTCATCGAAGATCGCGAAGACTCCGAAGGAAACGTCCTTCTTTCAAAGGAGAAGGCCGAGAAAATCAAGGTTTGGGAGTCGATCGCCCGCGCCTCCGAGCAGGGCGAGGTCGTGGAGGGACGCGTTGTCTCCCGGATCAAGGGGGGACTCACGGTCGACCTGGGCGGCGTCAAGGCGTTCTTGCCCGGCTCCCAGATCGATCTGCGGCCGGTCCGGAACTTCGACCAGTTGATCGGCCAGACCTTCCAGATGCGGATCCTCAAGATGAACGCGCGGCGGGGGAACATCGTCCTTTCGCGCCGGGTCCTTCTCGAGGAAGAGAGGAACAAGCGGAAGGAACAGACGCTCGGGACGCTCAAGGATGGACAGGTCGTCCGCGGGACGGTGAAGAACCTGACCGAGTACGGCGCGTTCATCGACCTCGGCGGAATCGACGGTCTTCTTCACATCACCGACATGTCCTGGGGACGCATCGGCCACCCGTCGGAGATCTTCTCGGTGGGCGACAAGGTGGACGTCGTCGTCCTCAAGTACGACCGGGAGCACGAGAAGGTTTCGCTCGGGTACAAGCAGCGCCTGCCGGATCCCTGGAGCCAGGTGGGGGGCAAGTATCCCGTGGGCAAGCGCGTGCGCGGGAAGGTCGTGAGCCTCGCCGAGTACGGGGCTTTCGTCGAGCTGGAACCGGGGATCGAGGGGCTGGTCCACGTTTCCGAGATGTCCTGGACCCACAAGGTCCGCCATCCGTCGAAGCTCGTCAGCGTGGCAGACTTGGTCGACGCCGTCGTCCTCAACGTCGATCCGAACAACAAGCGGATCTCCCTCGGAATGAAGCAGGCCGAGCCGAACCCCTGGGACACGATCGCCCGGCGCTACCCGGTTGGAACGCGCGTCGAGGGGAAGGTCCGGAACATCACGGAGTTCGGGGCGTTCGTCGGGATCGAAGAGGGAATCGACGGCCTGGTTCACATCTCGGATCTCTCGTGGACGCGCCACATCAAGCACCCCTCGGAGATCCTCAAGAAGGGGCAGAAGGTCGACGCCGTCGTTCTTCACGTCGATCCGGAGAAAGAGAGGATCTCCCTTGGGATCAAACAGGTCACGGGGGATCCCTGGGAGAGCCTGATTCCCGAGACGTACACCGTCGGGAAGTCCGTCCAAGGGAAGGTTGTCCGTCAGACCGAGCACGGCGTTTTTGTCGAGATTGCGGAGGGGATCGAAGGTCTCATCTACGCCTCGGAGCTTGGACGGGACGAGGGCGGAAAAGCGGCCAGCCTGAACGTGGGAGACGAGGTCACGGCGGAAATCATCAAGGTCGACACCGCGGAGCGCAAGATCGGTCTTTCCATGCGGACCCGCCAGCGTTCCACCGATCGGGAGGCGATGGGCGAGTACAATCAGGGACAGCAGTCCCTTTCGACCACTCTCGGATCGCTCCTTCGCGAGAAGGGGATCTAGCCGGTTTCAGGAGTGACGATGACCCGGGGTCACAAGCTCCTCATCATCGGCGGCGTGCTCGCGTTCCTCGTTCTCTCGGCCGCGGCTGTCGCCGGCGGGATCTATCTGCTCCGGGGCGAGGGACTTCGCCTCGCCGACGAGCGGATCGCCCTCATCACGGTCGACGACGTGATCCTCAACGCCCGTCCGGTCGTCGACCAGATTCGGCGGTTCGACCGCGACGGCAGCGTCAAGGCGATCGTCATTCGTCTCGACACGCCGGGCGGGGGAGTGGTCCCATCCCAGGAAATATACGAGGCCGTCCGCGGCATCGAGAAGCCCGTCGTCGTCTCGATGGGGTCGGTGGCCGCGTCCGGCGGGTACTACATCGCGTGCGCGGCCGACAAGGTCCTCGCCAATCCCGGCACGCTCACCGGGAGCATCGGCGTGATCATGGAGTTCGCCAACGTCGAAGGGCTGTTGAGCAAGATCGGCGTCAAGAGCACGGTCGTCAAGAGCGGAGAGCACAAGGACATCGGATCCCCCACCCGTGAGATAACGCCCGAGGAGAAGAGAATTCTCTCGCGGGTCATCGACGACGTCCACAGCCAGTTCGTCGAAGCGATCGTCAAGGGGCGCAAGCTTCCCGAGGCCGACGTGCGGGCGCTTGCCGACGGGCGGATCTTCACGGGAAGGCAGGCCCTCGATCTCAAGCTCGTCGACGGCCTGGCGACCCTTCAAGAAGCGATCAAAGAGGCGGGCGAGATGGGCGGGATCGAGGGCGAGCCGAGGGTGATCGAAGAGAAAAAGGAAGTGACGTTCTTCAATCTCCTCAGCGGGACCTTCCTTGGCCGCCTCATCTCGCATCCGGCCGGCCACAAGATCGTCAACCTCCAGTACATTGCGTCGTTCTAGTCGTTCGGTGTCGAGGGCGCAAAGCGACCGCCACGACCGCCCGGCATTCTATTGACATGACCCCAAACATATGCTAGGAATTCCCATATTTTTCTTCAGGTTACGGTTTCCCCATCTGCCCCGTTACGGCGGGGCGGCCCCCGCTGGGCGGGGCGATGACGGGAGGGAGCATGACAAAGGCAGAGCTGATCGAGCATGTTTCCGAAAAGGTTGACGGGTTGTCCAAGAAGCAGACGGAAGTGGTGATCAACACCATCTTCGACAGCATAAAGCGCGCACTTTCGGAAGGGGACAAGATCGAGATCAGAGGTTTCGGGAGCTTCAAGATCAGGAACAGGCGGCAGCGTGAGGGGCGGAACCCCAAGAGCGGGGAGCCGGTTCGCGTTCCCGCCAAGCGCGTCCCGTTTTTCAAGGCCGGCAAGGAGATGAAGGAACTGGTGGACAGCTAGCCCGCGCTGGTTTGCCGACGCATGCCGATCCGGGCGCGGACTTGGAGGTTCATTTCAAGGCTTGTGGGGGCAGAGGCCGAATCCTCTGCCCCTTTTTGTTTGAGCGGAACCGGGGCTGGGAAGAGTCGAGAACAACCGCTTGCGGACGGAGTCCCATTGTGAAAATCCTGACGAGCCGAGCCAATCCGCTGGCGAAGATGCTAAGAAGCTTCGCGCGCGAGGGAGATCCGGGAGGACGGACCGTGTTCGTGGAAGGGGTTCGCCTTCTCGATGAGGCTCTCGTGTCTCCACAGGTCCGCCTGAACACTGTGGTCGTAACCGAGGAGGCGGCGGGGCGGCGCCGGGAACAGGATCTCGTCGATCGATCGCGGGAGAGCGGGGCCCGGATCGTCCACGTGTCCCGGGAGTTGTTCGCCTGGATTTCGCCTCTCCCTTCGCCTCCCGGAATCGCCGGCGTTGTGGACCTGGGAGAAGAAGACGGGGAGGCGCGCTTGGAAGAAGGGGACGGCCCGATCCTCGTTCTCGATGGCGTGCAGGACCCGGCAAACGTCGGCATGATCTTGCGGGCGGCGGAGGCGGCGGACGTCTCCTCGGTCTGGCTGACGGCGGGGGCGGTGGACAGGACGAATCCCAAGCTGATTCGCGCCAGCGCCGGCTCGCTCTTTCGTCTTAAGCCGTCGAGGCTGCCGCCCGGAGCCGTGAAGCATTTCCGAGCGGCGGGGAGGCGGATCATCGCGGCGGTGGCCGCGGGCGGTGAACCTCCAGAGCGCGTCCCATTGGGAGAGCCGTTCGTCCTCGTTCTCGGCGCGGAAGGGCGGGGCGTGAGCCCGACATGGGAGAAGGAGGCGGACGTCCGGCTCACTCTTCCCTTGGAGGGGAGCGTCGAATCCCTGAACGTCGCCGTGACCGCGGGCGTGATCCTGTTCGAGGCGATGAGGCAGAGGCGGAAAAACCGGTGAGACGGTGAATCGGTGAATGGGAAGAACTCTCCTCCCCTTTGTAAGGGGAGGCAGGGTGGGGTAGAACCTCCTGGTTCGGCGGCCGCCTCTACCTCCCCCTGACCCCTCCTTACAAAGGAGGGGGGAAGTCATCAGTGAATCGGGGGAATCGGGGAATCGAACGGCCGCGCGCTTGCGGCCGATCGCGGGAGTATGCTACCAATATCTTTGAAGGCGGATTCCGGGAGACGAAGGAGGAGGAAAAGACGGCCACCAAGGAGTTGACGTTTCGGGTCGAGAAGGATCTCGACGCCCTCTACGGGGAACTCGACCGGAACCTCAAGGTTCTGGAGGAGGAGTTCAACGTCCGCGTCCGCGCTAGAGGAAACCGCGTGACGGTCGAGGGCGAAGCGGACGCCGTCGAGGGGGCGAGCCACATTCTCAAGGGTCTGGATGAGGCCGTCGCGGGCGGCTATGCGCTCCGTCCGGGGGACGTGGCCCATGCCATCCGGGCCTACCGCGACCGCCCGGGCCTGCCGGTCTCGGAGATGTTCCGCCACGGGATTCCCGTCGCCTCGAAGAAGCGGTTCGTGGTGCCGAAGAACGAGACCCAGCGGCGCTACCTGGAGGCGATCTCCTCCCATGACCTGGTCATCGGCATCGGACCGGCGGGCACGGGAAAGACGTACCTCGCCATGGCGATGGCCGTCGCGTCCCTTCTAAAGCAGGAAGTCAGCCGGATCATCCTCGTCCGGCCCGCGGTCGAAGCGGGAGAGCGGCTCGGATTTCTTCCGGGCGACCTCGTCGAGAAGATCAATCCGTATCTCCGGCCCCTCTACGACGCCCTGTACGACATGATGGAGACGGAGCGGGCGGGCCGCCTCATCGAGCGCGGCTCGATCGAGGTCGCGCCGCTCGCCTTCATGCGGGGGCGGACGCTCAACGACTCGTTCATCATCCTCGATGAGGCCCAGAACACGACGCGGGAGCAGATGAAGATGTTCCTGACGCGTCTCGGGTTCAACTCGAAGGCGGTCGTGACGGGAGACGTGACCCAGGTCGATCTCCCGCCCGAGAAGGGATCGGGGCTCATCGAAGTCCAGCGCCTGCTGGCCCCGATCGAGGAGATCGCATTTGTCTATTTCACCGAGAAGGACGTGGTCCGTCACCGCCTCGTCCAACGGATCATCCAGGCCTATGAACAAACAAACTCCAGCCCGGCTTGACATCAGCGTCATCGACCGCCAGAGGCGGGCGAAGATATCCCCGGTCAAGGTGCGCGGTCTCGTCCGCAAGGTCCTGATGCGGGAAGGGATCCGCGCCGGGGCCGTGTCCGTCCTCTTCGTGGGCGACCGGCGGATGCGCGATCTCAACCGGACGTTTCGGGGGGCCGACCGCGCCACAGACGTCCTCGCGTTCTCCTTCCGCGAAGGCGAGCAGGGGGGCGGCGAGACGAACCTCCTCGGAGACGTGGTGATCTCGGTTCCGACGGCCGAGAAACAGGCCGCGCGCGAAGGCCACGCCCTAGAGGCGGAGCTGACCATACTCCTCATTCACGGAGTTCTGCATCTCGCCGGCTACGACCACGAGCGGTCGTCCGGAGAAGCGCGGCGGATGCGCCGCCAGGAGACGGAAGTGCTTTCACAGATCGAGAGGCGGCCGCTCCGCGGAAGCCGATGAGACCGTCAACCTGGTTTGAGAGCGCGAACGTCGCCATCGAGGGGATCCTTCACACGGCGCGGACCCAGCGCCACATGCGATGGCACTTCCTCGCCGCGATCGCCGTCATCATGGTCTCCCTCTTCCTGCGGGTCCCCAAGCTCGAGTTCCTGGCCCTCGTCTTCGCCATCCTTCTCGTCCTCATCGCGGAGATGATCAACACTGCCGTGGAGGTGGCCGTCGATCTCGTGTCCCCATCGTTCCACCCTCAGGCCAAGCTCGTGAAGGACGTGGCGGCGGGGGCGGTTCTCCTCGCCGCGATCGGCGCTGGAATCGTGGGTTATCTCGTCCTGTATCCGCACGTTCGGGGGCCCGTCGGCGCGGGAATCGCGGCGGCGCAGGAGACGGCCGAGCACCTGACGGCCATCGCCCTGATCCTGGTGATCATCCTCGTGATCGTCGCCAAGGCGACGGTCGGCGCCGGCCGCCCGCTCCGGGGTGGGATGCCCTCGGGTCACGCGGCCGTTGCGTTCTCCGTCTGGGTGTCGTCGTGGTTTCTCTCGGGCCACCCGGGGGTCTTCTTCCTGACGTTCGTCCTGGCGGTGATGGTCGCGCGGAGCCGCGTCTCGCTGGGGATCCACTCGGTCCGGCAGGTCATCCTGGGAGCGCTTCTCGGCTCCCTCACGACGCTCGCCGTCTTCGGGCTTTTCGGATAGGGAGGCGCCATGCGGGGCGGCATCGTTTCACGGTGGCGGGAAAGCCTGCGAAAGACGAGCGACCTCGTGGCCGCCCGGATCGACCGGGTCCTCCTGGGCGAGGCGAGGGTCGACGAGTCCGCCCTCGAGGATCTCGAGGATCGTCTGATCCAGGCCGACGTCGGCGTCCGAACGTCGGCCGAGCTCGTCGAGATCGTCCGGCTGGGCGTCGCCCGGGGGGAGATCGAGAACGGAGAGTCCGCGCGCCGGGCGATGGTCCGGGCCGTGGAGGGCCTCGTCAAGGGATCTTCCTCGGCGGGGGCGCATATCGACGCGCCTCTTCAGGGGCCTCCCCACGTCATTGTTTTCGCCGGCGTGAACGGCGTTGGGAAGACGACGACGATCGCGAAGGTCGGCGCCCGGTATCGGGCGCAAGGACGCCGGGTCCTCCTGGCCGCGGGCGACACGTTCCGCGCGGGCGCCGTCGATCAGCTTGCCGTCTGGGCGGAGCGGATCGGCGCCGACATCGTGAAGCAGGGCGCGGGGGCGGATTCCGCGTCGGTGGCCTTCGACGCCGTGCAGGCGGCGCGGGCCAGGGGAGCGGACGTCCTTCTCGTGGACACGGCCGGACGCCTGCACACGAAGACGAACCTGATGGAAGAGATCAAAAAGGTCGTTCGCGTGATCGGCAAGGCCCTCCCCGGCGCGCCCCATGAGGTGCTTCTCGTCCTGGACGCGACGACGGGCCAGAACGGATTGGTCCAGGCGCGCGAGTTCCATTCGACCATCGGTTTGACCGGGCTCGTCCTCACGAAACTGGACGGCACCGCCAAGGGGGGCATCGTCATCCAGATCGCGCGCGACCTCGGTCTTCCCGTGCGATACGTCGGAACCGGGGAAGGACTGGACGACCTGGAACCGTTCGACGCGGCATCCTACGCCGAGGCGCTGTTCGGCGGTTCCTGAGGGATCGCGCCGCTTCCGTTCCGAGGGGAACACTCTCCTGCGAACAATGCATTTCTCACGCGTTCTCGAATCCGAAGTCATGGACGATCCGGCCCAGGCCTCTGCCTATGCCATGGCCGACTTTGCCGACGTGAACCGGGCGTTCGTTGAACGGTTCCTGACCCGGTTTCCAGACGTCGAGAACGGAACGATCCTTGACCTCGGATGCGGTCCGTGCGACATTCCCGTCCGCCTGGCGCAGGCGGTGCCGGGGTGCCGGATCGCGGCGGTTGACGCCTCTTGGCCCATGCTGGCTCACGCTTGGCGTGTCGTGCGGTCGCACAATCTGACCGGGCGCATCGACCTCGTGTGCGCTCGTGTCCCCTCAATGTGCGTCCGGCCTGGAAAGATGTTCGATGCTCTCGTCTCCAACTCTCTTCTTCATCATCTCCCCCATCCGGAGGCCTTCTGGGAGAGCGTCAAGCGGGTCGTCCGTTCCGGCGGCCCGCTTCTCGTCATGGACCTCGCCCGCCCCGAATCGAAGGACCAGGCCCGCGAGATCGTCCGGTCGGCCGCGGCCGGCGAGGAGGCGATCCTCAAGCGGGATTTCTTCCGCTCCCTGCTTGCGGCGTTCACGCCCGGCGAAGTCGCGGCTCAGCTCGAACGCGCGGGACTCGGGCATCTCGACGTGGGGATGGTAAGCGACCGCCACTGGGCCGTCGCGGGCCGGATCCGGCAGGCGCCTCCGACCGCCTGAGCAAGCCCGCCGCCGCTGGCGAAGCGGGGGGAGACACCCCCTTGACGTTGTAATGCGGTGATTTTCCTTGACAATTCCGCCCTTCCCGTGTAAAAGGCAAAAACTTTTCGTTTTCGGGGGAAAAAGGCCGGCCGTCTATGGAGCAGACACTCCTCCTCAACGCCTCGTTCGAACCGCTTCAGGTAATTCCGTGGCAGAAGGCGGTCACTTTGCTTTGGCAGGGCAAGGTGGAGGTCGTCGAGTTCCATGACCGGGAGGTTCGGGGCGTCTCAGTGACGATCCGCCTCCCCTCGGTCTTGCGCCTTCTCCGGTTCATTCGGGCAAGCCCGGGAAAGCGGCCGGTTCGCCTCTCACGGGCAAATCTCTTCGCCCGCGACCGCTACCAGTGCCAATATTGCGGGACCCGCCATTCCGAGAACGACCTGACATTCGATCACGTCGTTCCCGTTTCGCGCGGCGGGCGGAAGACATGGGAGAACATCGTCACATCGTGCGTTCCGTGCAACCGTCGAAAGGGCGGCAGGACGCCTGGGGAGGCCAGGATGCGTCTGGTGCGGCCGCCGCGAAAGCCTCTCTGGGCGCCCGTCCTGACGATTCGGTTCGGCCTGGGGAACGCGCCTGTTTCCTGGAGAGACTACTTGCACTGGACTCTTGAGTTCGAGGCCGAGCGCTCGCTCTGATATACGATAGAGCGATTGCACATGCCTTGGGCATGTCCCTGAAACCCTTTTGGGCGCAAGAACTTCAGGCTTGGCCGCCGGTGGAATCTTGATTTTTTGCTTCTTTCGGCGGCTTACAGATCGGCGATCGCGTGTCTTTGGCCCGCCTGGGGACAACTCAACGCGCTGATATTCTTGAACAATATTCGCCTGCATTCGGGTGGCAAGGCGGCACACGAATTGCTCCGTTTCTGGCCCATCGCTTATAACGGGGAACATTTGCCATGAAGAAGATCGAGGCGATCATCAAGCCATTCAAGCTCGACGAGGTGAAGGACGCCCTGAGCGAGGTCGGGATTCAGGGGATTACGGTCGTCGAGGTGAAGGGTTTCGGCCGCCAGAAGGGACATACGGAGCTCTACCGGGGAGCCGAGTACGTCGTCGATTTCCTCCCCAAGGTCAAGCTGGAGATCGTCGTTCCCGACAACCTGGTGAGCCAGGTGATCGACACAATCGAGCGGACGGCCCGAACGGGCCGGATCGGCGACGGAAAGATCTTCGTCTACCCGATGGACGAGGTGGTTCGAATTCGGACGGGAGAGAGAGGGGAGGCCGCGATCTAGGCGCCCCCGATCAAGGGGCCCGGTTCGCCGCTGGCCGCGGCGGGGCGGGGCGTGGTTTCGGTGGCACTGGAAGGAGGAGGATGAGCATGACGCCAAAAGAAGTCGTCGAGTTCGCGAAGAAGAACAACTGCCAGATGGTCGACCTCAAGTTCATGGATTTCCCCGGACTGTGGCAGCATTTCTCGGTGCCGGTGGACGAGCTCAAGGAGGCCATCTTCGAAGAAGGCCTCGGGTTCGACGGCTCATCGATCCGCGGGTGGCAGGCGATCCATTGCTCCGACATGCTGGTGATTCCCGATCCGTCGACGGCGATGATGGACCCCTTCACCCAGTATCCCACGCTCAGCATGATCTGCAATATCGTGGATCCCATCACGCACGAGAAGTACTCGCGGGATCCTCGCTACATCTCCCAGAAGGCGGAAGCCTACCTCAAGTCCACGAAGGTCGGCGACACGGCCTACTTCGGCCCCGAGCCCGAGTTCTTCATCCTGGACGACGTCCGCTTCGATCAGACGTCCCACTCCGGCTACTATTTCCTCGATTCGAACGAGGGGATCTGGAACTCGGGGCGTGAGGAGAAGCCGAACCTCGGGTACAAGCCGCGTCACAAGGAGGGGTACTTCCCCGTTCCGCCGATCGACAGCCAGGAGGACATCCGGACGGAGATGGTCCAGGAGATGATCAAGCTGGGCATCTACATCGAGAAGCAGCACCACGAGGTGGCGACCGCCGGGCAGGCGGAGATCGACATGCGGTACGACTCCCTGGTGTCCATGGCCGACAAGCTGATGTATTTCAAATACGTCTGCAAGAACGTGGCGAAGCGGCACGGCAAGACCGTGACCTTCATGCCGAAGCCCCTCTTCGGCGACAATGGCTCCGGCATGCACACGCACCAGTCGATCTGGAAGGGAGGCAAGCCCCTCTTCGCCGGCGACGGGTACGCGGGAATGTCCGAGCTCGCCATGCACTACATAGGCGGGATTCTCAAGCACGCGCCGGCCCTGGCCGCGATCACGAACCCGACGACGAATTCGTACAAGCGGCTCGTCCCCGGGTTCGAGGCGCCGGTGAACCTGGCATACTCGAGCCGAAACCGGTCGGCTTCCATCCGGATTCCCATGTACTCGCCCTCGCCCAAGGCGAAGCGGATCGAGGTGCGCTTCCCCGATCCCTCCTGCAATCCGTACATGGCCTTCGCCGCGATGCTGATGGCCGGGCTGGACGGGATCGAGAACAAGATCGATCCGGGCGCGCCGCTCGACAAGGACATCTACGGCCTGACGCCGGAGGAGCTGGCGGGCGTCCCGACGATGCCGGGCTCGCTGGAGGAAGCGCTCGATAATCTCGAGGCGGACCACGAGTTCCTGCTCAAGGGGGACGTCTTCACGCAGGACGCGATCGACACCTGGATCGAGTACAAGAGGTCGAAGGAGGTCGATGCCCTGAGGCTGAGGCCGCATCCGTACGAGTTCTTCCTCTACTACGATATCTAGGAAAAATTCTCCGCTC
>CAKKSE010000117.1 GCA_919903025.1 Nitrospiria bacterium
CCAAGTAGGTGGAGGAAGCCCTCAGAAAACAATCCCCTCCCCCTGGACGGGGGAGGGCCAGGGTGGGGGTGGTCGAGCGGGGCAACGCTTCCCCCAAGATATGGGCCACACCCACACAAAACCCGGATGCGCCACTTCACTCTTCCCCTCAAAACCCCCATCTCCTTGTATTGCCGAAGGGCTTTCCTGATCTTGCCGGCCTGGTCCCCGTGCCTGTCAGGCAGAAGCCGTGACAGATCAGGTCACAGCCCCTTGCCTGCCTACTCGATCGGCAAGCCCCTTTCCCACCACAAGCGATTCTGACCGAACGCCGCCGACGTGACGTAGAGGCGGGACGTCGCCGGGAGGTTCCACACTTGGAAGAAGATGAAGGCCGCGTCTTCAGCCGCCGATTCCTCGTCTCCGTAAAGATAGACCTTGCGAAAGGGATCCCATTCCTCGGCCCCCTCCCCTTTCAGCGCGAACTGGGGCATTCCTTGCACATAGAAGAACCCGTCCCGGCATCTCATCACCTCTTCGGCCTCCCCCCGGGAGAGGACGTTATTCGGCATGTCGATGCAAAACCACCTCCGCTGGAAGCTGAACTGGATGAAACGGCTGAAGGAGTCGTCCCCATCCCATTCGCGGGACTCCGGTTCGATCGGCGGCTGTTCGATGAGACAATACCCTTCCCCCCGCGTCCCGACCTCCGCGCCGACCGCCATCGTGACCGGCACCTCCTTGGCCACCCGAAGATGCCGCCCTTCGCCATCATCCGGGCAATTCTCATCAAAGATCATGAAGCACGGTCCCCTCGCCTCCTCGTGCGCGCGCCGCCTCATCCGGTCGTCTCCGCCCTTCGGAACCTCTCCAGCCGGACCTTGAAAAATGAGCGGCATATGTTCATAATGCAAGCATATGGCCCCTCTAGTCGGCCGTCCCGGCCTGATTCATCGCGTCCGATCCGCCCTGAGCGCAAACCCCGTCGTTGCGCTGCTCGGTCCGCGCCAATGCGGAAAGACCACGCTCGCGCGGATTATCGCGGCAGGCAGGCGAAAGGAATACTTCGATCTCGAAGATCCGGTATCGGCCGCCCGACTGGCCGAACCCATGACTGCGCTTGCCCCCCTGCGGGGGCTCGTCGTTATCGACGAAGTCCAGCGACACCCAGGGTTGTTTCCCATTCTGCGGGTGCTTGCAGATCGCCGCAGGGCGCCGGCGCGCTTCCTCCTTCTTGGGAGCGCCTCCCCGGAACTCGTCCGTCAGGGCTCTGAAAGCCTGGCGGGACGCATTGCCTTCGTGGACATGGCGGGCTTCAATCTGAGCGAAGCGGGCCAGCCGGCGTTGCGCCGGCTCTGGCTGCGCGGAGGGTTTCCTCGCTCCTTCATTGCGCGGACGGAGGCCGAAAGCTTTGCCTGGCGCCAGGACTTCATTCGGGCGTTTCTCGAGCGGGACATCTCACAGCTCGGCATCCACGTCCCGCCGGTTGCGTTGCGGAGGCTCTGGATGATGCTCGCGCACTATCACGGGCAGACCTGGAACGCTTCGGAGATTTCTCGGTCACTCGGAGAGGCGCACACCACGGTCAAGCGGCACTTGGACATTCTCACCGGCGCCTTCATGGTCCGCCAGATCCAGCCGTGGTTCGAAAACATCGGCAAACGTCAGGTCCGCTCCCCGAAGGTCTACATCCGCGACACGGGCATCCTTCACGCACTTCTCGAACTGCGAACGTTCGCGGCCTTGGAGGGACACCCGAAGCTCGGCGCATCGTGGGAAGGGTTCGTTCTCGAACAGGCCATCCTCTCCGTCGGAGAGCGCAACGCGTTCTACTGGGCGACCCAGGCGGGCGCAGAGCTCGACCTGCTGTTCATGCACGCGGGCCGACGCTACGGTGTCGAAGTCAAGTACAGCGACGCGCCGAGACTGAGCAGGTCCATGCAGGTCGCGATGGAGGACCTCCGCCTGACCCGCCTCTATGTCGCTTATCCCGGTTCCATTCGGTACAGACTGGCATCGAACATCGAGGTGCTTCCGTTGAACGAGCTCCTCGCCGAAATCGAAGCGCTTCGCAAACGCTGGGGAAGAGGCTGATCCAGCCAGAGATGCCCGGTCCGATCCCGCCGGGGGGAAGCGCGCCGCTGCACCACTCGGCGCATTAACCTCCGCCCCCATGCTGGGGAGACAATGTTGCCCATCGACAGACTTTGGGGACGTTGTTTCTAATTATGCATTGTACTTGACAAGCGGATTGACAGACTTTGGGGACGTTGTTTCTAATTATGCATTGTACTTGACAAGCGGATTTGGGTGTGAACACGTCAAGCATCACTCATGCGATCGAAAGAGCGGAGGGGCAGAACGAGAACATATAGCATAGATAGAAACAACGTCCCCAGGACCTTCTTATCCCAGCACCTTTAAGTTCTTCAGAATCATTTCCCTTCCTTCTCCCTATGGAACCCTATCTGCCTTCTCTTAGGCTCGGGCGGCTTCATCAGCTCCCGTATGGCGTCAAAGACCACCTTGAACTGGGCGTCGTATTTCTTCTCAAGATTAGCGAGCTTGCGGGAAAGCTCTACATTCGACGCAAGCATCTGGCGAAGCTTGACGAAGGCGCGCATGATTTCTATATTTACATGAACCGCTCTATCGCTGTTCAATACGCTTGAGAGCATGGCCACGCCTTGCTCCGTAAAGGCATACGGGAGATAACGGCGACCGCCCCATTGATTTGAGGTGCCAAAATGGAACCTCAAGTTTTCAAACTCTTCCTTACTGAGCTCGATCATAAAATCAGTCGGGAAACGGTCAATGTTCCTCTTAACCGCCCGCACCAACATTTTTGTCTCTACCCCGTAGAGTTCGGCGAGGTCGGTATCTAACATGACCTTCTCGCCCCGAATAAGCAGAATCTTCCTCTCAATCATCTCAACCGGTATCAATGCCTTCATATCGCCTCCACCTTTAAGGTGCCAAATTGCGACCTTAAAACCCCAGCACCTTTAGATTCTTCTTGATAGTCTTTTCGAGCTTGTCCGACTCGGCGAACTGCTCTTGTAGCTGTGTCGTCAAGCGCTCCATCTTCTCCTCAAATGGCTCTCCGTCGTCCTCGGCGGCCTCGGCCCCGACAGGCAACGGCAACGGGGACGTTGCTAGTTTTGCTAAGTTATTCGCCGCGGTCTTGTGGGGGTTGTTTCCGGCGGCGCATTCTGACCTGCCTGGCGGCGAAGACATGAAAGG
>CAKKSE010000118.1:0-8294 GCA_919903025.1 Nitrospiria bacterium
TCAGGCTGTCGTACAGCGAAGCCGCGACCTTCTTCTTGGCGGCCTCGTCGAAGTAGATCAGGACGTTCCGGCAGAAGACGACGTCCATCCCCCGGACGACCTTCATCCGCGACGGGTCGACCAAGTTCATGTGCTGGAACCGGACTAGGTCCCTCACCTCCGGACGCACCGCGTAGGAGCTTCCCTCCTGGGCGAAGTACTTCTTGAGGTATTGTTCCGGCGTGTTCCGGATCGCGTACTCGCCGTACAGGCCGCGCTGGGCCGACTTGAGGACCATCTCGCTGATGTCCGTCGCCAGGATCTCGAGCCGCCAGCCCCGAGACAGAATCCCCTTCTCGGCCGCCATCATCGCGAGCGTATAAGGCTCCTCACCCGTCGAGCAGGCGGCGCTCCAGATCTTGAGGGCCTTCGACGCCCCCGTCCCGTTCTGCAGGATCTCCGCGAGGACGCCCTCCGCGAAGGCGGAGAGCTGAGGCATGTCGCGGAAAAAGGAGGTCTCGTTAGTCGTGACGACGTTGTAGAGCGCCGTCATCTCCCTCTCCCGGTCGGGATCGTACTTGAGAAAGTGGTAGTACGCCTCGAAGTCGGGGCAGTTCCGCTCCTCGAGGCGGCGCGCCAGCCGGCTTTCGAGGAGGTACTTCTTGTTGTCGGCGAACCGGATCCCCGTCCGTTCGTAGATGAGGTCCCGGAGCTGGCCGAACGTCTCCTGCGATAGAACGGCTTTCGGAACGGCTACGTCCATGCCCCTCCCCCCGGAGTTCCTTCGATCTGCTCGAGAGCCTGGAGGGCGGCTTCCTGAACGCCGTAGTCTTCGTGCTCGAGGAGGGAACGGATCTTTTCCTTCGCGGCGGAGACCCTGAGCGCTCCAAGCGCCCGCGCGGCGGCGATGACGACCGGCCCGGTGTCCCGGTCGAGCAGATCGATGAGGACGGACGCGGCCCGGCCGTCCCCCAGCTCGGCGAGCGATTCGACGGCGCGGCACCTGACCCAGAGGTTCTCGTCCCTCAGCGCGGCAAGGAGCGGCTCGACGCCCCGGCCGTCGCCGATCGCTCCCAGGGACTGGGCCGCGGCCTGCCGGACCTCGGGATCGAGGTCGGAAAGGAGGCCGGCCAATGCGTCGACCGCTTCCGCGCCGTAGTCCTTTAGCGCCCGGGCGCCCGCCTGCCTAACCTTGCTGTCGGCGTCGCGGACGGCGGACTGCATTCCGGCAAGTCCCGTCTGTCCGCCGATCTTCGAAAGACCCTTGACGGCCGCGAGGCGTGATTCGACCCGGGGCACAAGGAGAAGGCGATCCAGCCCGGCGACGATCTCGCCGCGCGCCTCTCCCGAGGCGAGACGGACGAGGGCCTGTACGGCTCGGTCGCGGACGTCGGGATACGGTTCGTCATCGAGGAGGGCAAGAAGGGGGCCGACGGCGGCCGGATCGCCGATCCCGCCCAGGGCTGAGGCGGCCTCGCGGCGGGCGTGCCCCAGCTCGTCCGAGATCAGCGAGATGAGCCACGGCGCCTGGCCCCGTTCCTTCGTTCCGCCGATGGCGCGGATGATCTCCAGTCGCACTTCGCGGTTCACTCGCCCGTACGCCTCCCTGAGGACCGGGACGGAAGCCGGATCGGATATCCGCGTCAGGGCCCGCGCGGCCGCAAGACCCGCGTTCTCAGCCTGATCGAGACCGGCTTCCAGCGCCGGCCGATCATTGATGTCAGCCAAGGCGCCCACGACGGCCTCCCATTCTTCCTCGTTGTCCGACGCAAGAGTCGCCGCATAGCCGAGGAGCGGAATGGTCGCCCGCGGATCTCGGACCCAGCCGATCGCCTTGACGACATCCGTCCGAGGGCCCGGCTCCGGATCGCCCAAGGCCTCCAGAAGGCCCGTGGCGAAGACCTCGGTCGTCTGCGGATTGAGCTTCTCCGTGAGCCTCTCGCCCGCGAGGTCGATGAGCGCCTGAATGATCGTGTTCCGGAGGACCGCCTCGGCCCCCGGAAGGAGATCGATCAGCGGGCCGACCATCCGCTCGTCCGCGATCTTCCCGAGCGCCTCGATGACGGCGAACCGGACCTCCTCGCTGTCTCCCGATAGGAGTTTCGTGAGCGGGCCCACGGCCTCGGGGCTGCCGAGGTTCCCGAGCGCCTCGATCGCCGAAAAGACGACCCACTCTTCGGAATCGTTCAGGAGAACCGCTACGGGCGCAACGGCCCAGCCATCCCCGAGCTTTCCCACCGACTCGGCCGCGCCCGCGCGAACGTTCGCGTTCGCGTCGCCGAGCGCCCCGATCAGGTCGGGGACGACCGACTCGTTTCCGACCTGCCCCAGGAGATCCACGGCGAATTTACGGACGTCCTCGTCCCTGTCCCGAACGAGGGGCGTCATGAGGAAGAGCGCGGCGGCGGCCGTCTGCTGGAGGATCTCGACGGCCATGTTGCGGACGGCGGCGTCCTCGTCCCGCAGGAGCGGGAGGAGGTTGTAGACGACCGCCTCGCCGCCGATCTGGACAAGGGCGTCGGTGGCGGCCTGCATGACCCCCCGGTCCCCATCCCGGAGCGCCCGGACGAGCGGATAGAGCGCCCGCCCGTCGCCGCTCTCGCCAAGGAGGCTCGCGGCTTCCCGGCGGACGCTCGGCTCGGGATCGGCCAGGCGGGTCAGCAGGTCGGAAACGGCTTCCGTATCTGTCGGCATGTCTCGCTCCGCGTTCCGGGAGGGCGGGTCTCGAGGGGCATGGGAGCTCGAACCGCTTCCTCGAAAGCTCCCGGCAGGAGATTTATCGACCGGCCGGGCAAATTCCTTGAGCGGAATCGGAGGGTACTTGCGACCTATCTCGCAACTTTCGTCCTCCCGATCGAACCGCGAACGACGTAGATCCGGTCGACGATCGGGTCCAACTTGTGGAAATTCCTTATCTTCTCGAGGTTCAAGTGCCGGACCTCGTCGCCCTTGGCGAGGAGAAGTAGTCCCTTGGATGTCTTGAGGTCCCGGGCCAGGACCATGCCCTCCACCAGGTCGTGGAACCCGACGGGCACTTCCTCGTTCTGGTCCGGTCTGCCGTCCCCCGGCGCTCCCGTCAGGAGGACTTCGAAGAGGTTGACGGTGTCCGGATCGAACCGCTTTCCCTTTTCCCGGATGACCGCGTCGAGCGCCAGGCGTGGGTTGTGCTGCCCTCGGTAGGAGCGATGATTGAGAAGGGTGTCGTAGTGATCGCACAGCGCGACGATCCGCGCGGGCAGGGGGATGGCATCGGCTCTCAAGCCGTTCGGATACCCCTTCCCGTCAAAGCGCTCGTGATGATGGGCGATGACCTGCCCGGCCGGGGCCAGCCGGGGCATCCTTTCAACGATCTGCCGGCCCATCTCCGGGTGCTTCGCCATGATCTGGGTCTCCTCGGCGCTCAAGTCCTCTTCCGGCTTGGAAAGGATCCGGTCCGGGATGCCGATCGTTCCCAGGTCGTGGAGGAGGGCGCCCAGTTCCACCTCGGTGATTTCGCCGTCGGACAGGCCCGCCTTCCGCGCCAGGGAGACGGCCATCGCGGCCGTCCTCTTGGCGTGCCCTCCCTGGAACGGATTGCTCAGATCGAGGAGGCCGGTGAACGTCCGGACCATCTCGACGAAGTTCGTCTCGAGCTCCTGGTAGAGGCGGGAGAGGTCCTTGTTCCGCTGATCGAGCTGGGCCGTCCGCTCGAAGACCTTCCGTTCGAGGTCCTGGTTGAGCGCCTTGAGGTCCTCGTTCTGCTTCTGCGTGAGGGCGTTCAGCGCCCGGACTTCCTTCTGCAGGCGGCCCGTCTCGATCGCTTGGCGGAGGAGGATCTTGAGCTCGTCGTCGTTCCACGGCTTGTTCACGAACCGGTAGACCTGGCCGTGGTTGATGGCGTCCACGACGGCGTTCATGTCCGCGTACCCCGTCAGGAGGATCCGCATCGTGCCGGGCGAGACATCCTTCACCTTCGACAGGAACTCGACGCCCGTCATCTCGGGCATCCGGTGATCGGAGACGACCAGGTCGACCTCCATCCCGTCGAAGACCTTGAGCCCGTCCCGCGCAGACCCGGCGGACAGGATGTCGTATCCTTCCTTCCGGAGGAGGCGCTTGAGCGAGCTGAGAATTGATTCCTCGTCGTCGACGAGCAGAACGACGGGCGGCTTTTTATCCATTTGATTCTCCCTCTCTCCCGCAGGGGGAGAGGGCCGGGGTGAGGGGCGAAACAACCGAGACAAGCACGTCCGTCAACGTCGGATCGAACTGCCTTCCGCGTTGGTCGCGAAGCGCCTTCAGAATCTCGTCGTGAGGCCGCCGCGGCCTGTGCGGCCGGTCCGACGCCATGGCGTGATAGGCGTCCGCGAGCGCGAGGATCCGGGAGCCGATCGGGATGGCCTCGCCAGCGGTCCCTTCCGGATACCCGCTCCCGTCGTAGTGCTCGTGATGGTGCCGGACGATCCGGGCCACGCCCGCGAACCGGGGGATGAGAGAGAGGACGCCCGCCCCGATCTCCGGGTGGCGGCGGATTTGCGCCTTGTCGTCCTCGGACAGAACCCGCTGGGATCTCCTCAGGGCGGGATCGATGCCGACGCTCCCCAGGTCCATGAGGAGGGCGGCCGTCTCGATCGTCCAGCGGTCCTCGGCCGGAAGGTCCAAGGCCCGCGCCATTGCCCTCGACAAGTCCCGGACCTTCTCGGCGTGGCCGCGGAAGAATGGGTCGGCCGTCTCCTGGAGGGACGCCAGCGTCTCGGTCATCGCCGTCACGGCCAGCTCGATCTCTTCCTGTTTCTCCTTGAGCTCGCGGACGGCCGACTCGAGGCGGAGGTTGAGCGTCGCCAAGTCGTTGTTCCTCTCGGCCAGGTCCCGGGACAGCCGGTACGACTCCGCCCCAAGACGGTACGCCGCGAAGCATTCCTTCACCGTCCCGCGGAGGTCGTCGTCTCCCCAGGGCTTCGTCAGGAACTTCGCGATCCCCGCCTCGTTGACGGCCGAAACGATCGACTCCGGCTCGGCGTATCCCGAAAGGATCGCGCGGACGGTCTGGGGCCACCGTCTGCGGACCTCCTTCAGAAACTGGACGCCCGTCATCTCGGGCATCCGATGGTCCGAGACGACGACGCCGATCGGCCGCTCCTCGAGCCGGGCGAACCCGTCCGCCGCGCTCTGGGCCGTCACCACCTCGTACCCTTCCTTGCGGAACACGCGGCGCAGGGCGGAGAGGATGTTCGGCTCGTCGTCCACGAGAAGAAGCGTGTTGAACGGATCGCTCACGGGCCCTTCTCCTCCGGAGGCCCGGCCACCGGAAGCGCGATCGTGAAGACCGTTCCGTTCCCCGGCTCGCTCTCCACGCCGATCGTCCCGCCGTGCCTCTCGACGATCCCGTAGGCGATCGAGAGGCCGAGCCCCGTCCCTTTTCCCGGCGGCTTCGTCGTGAAGAACGGCTCGAAGATCCGGGCCTTGACGTGCTGGGGCATTCCACAGCCGTTGTCGGCGATCGTGACGGTCACCTTGTCCCCCGCGGCGCGCACGGCGACCCGGATGATCCCGTCTTTTTCCATCGCGTGGGCGGCGTTGATCAGGAGGTTCAGGAAGACTTGGCCAAGCTGGGGGCCGTACCCCCGGATCCTCGGGACCGGCCCGTAGTCTCTCTCCACCCTGGCCTTGTACTTGATCTCGTTCCAGGCGATGTTGAGCGTCCCCTCCAGGGCGGCCGTGAGGTCGACCTCTTCGAGCGCCCCGGTGTCGGGGTGGGAGAACCGCTTGAGGTCTGAAAGGATCTTCTGAATCCGCTCGATCCCTTTTTCGGTCTCCTCCAGGAGGCGCCCCGTGTCTTCGGCGATGAAGGCCAGGTCCTCCTTCTTCCGGTAGGCGGCCAGATCGCTGACCAGTTCCCCCGTCCTCCCGCCGGCGACCAGGCCCTCCTCGATCCGCCGCGCCACCCATTCCAGCTCGATCAGGATCGACGCGTACTCCCGCAATGTGCGCATGTTGGAGGAGATGAATCCGACGGGGTTGTTGATCTCGTGGACGATTCCCGCCGTGAGCTGGCCGATCGCGGCCATCTTCTCGGACTGGAGGAGCTGGGCCTCGAGGCTCGTTCGCTGTGTGATGTCCTCCCCGAAGAGGACGACCTCGCTCTCGCCCTCGCGCGAAAGGCGGACAGACGAGAGAGAGAGAATCCGGGTCGTGCCGTCGGGACGGGCGATCTCCGCCTTGCGCCCCTCGCGCGCCCCGGCCAGAACAGCCCCCTTGACCTCGGACGAGCGCCCTTCCTCCTTCGATCCCGCGGCGAGATCGAAGAAGTCGCACCCGAGCAGATCGAGTCTCCTGCGCCCGAGGATCTCGATTCCGGCCGCGTTCACGTATCGGATCACGCCGTCTCCCCCGAGCCGGGCGACGAGGAGCGGCGACCGGCTCACGAGGTCGTGCGAGAACTCCTTCTCGTGGAGGAGGGCACGCTCGAGACTCAGCGTCTCCGTCACGTCGTGGAAGACAACGACGCGCCGCGAGGGATTGGCGCCGTCCGCGGGCAGGGACGAGATCCGGACCATGAAGTTTCCCTTGAGGCGGACAGGCCCGGCGGGAACCACGCCCGGCGCGCCCGAGGCGATCCGGCCGGCGAGGTTCGCCGCGGCCGGGCCCGGCGGCTCGTCATAGATCGCTTCGATGAGCGGCGTCTTGAGGACCGACTGCGGCGCGACGCCCAGTCCTTCGAAGAAGGCTCTGTTCGTCCGCAGGATGAGGCCCGCTTCGTCCACGATCGCGAGGGGGTCGTCCATGGCGTCGAACGTCGACTGCCACTCCTTCTTCGCCCGCTCGACGAGGGCGAAAAGCTCGGGCGAGACGGCCTGGTCTTCCGTGATTCGGTCCGAAGGCTTCACGCCGGTTCTCCTGGAGGCCTGGAGTCTTCGGGGGGCTCGATCGGGAGGAGGACGCGGAACGTGGTCCCTTTTCCCTCCTCGCTCTCCACCTCGATCCGCCCCCCGTGTTTCTGAACGATTCCGTAGGAAATCGAAAGCCCCAACCCGGTCCCCTGCCCCACGTCCTTCGTCGTGAAGAAGGGGTCGAAGATCCGCCCCTTCACTTC
Source organism: Nitrospiria bacterium (assembly GCA_919903025.1). Taxonomy (GTDB): domain Bacteria; phylum Nitrospirota; class RBG-16-64-22; order RBG-16-64-22; family RBG-16-64-22; genus RBG-16-64-22. The sequence goes on from CAKKSE010000118.1 coordinate 7,052, forward strand.
GGGGGCCATCCCCCTTCCCGAGTCCGAGACCTCGACCACGATTTCCTTTTCGGCGGCGCGGGTCCGGATGTAGATCTCGCCGAACCCGTCGATGGCCTGGGCCGCGTTGACGAACAGATTCATGAAGACCTGGTTGAGCTCCTGCGGGTAGCAGAGGACCGGCGGAAGGGGCTGGAGGTCGCGCGCGACGTTCGCCTTGTACTTGATCTCGTTCCAGACGACGTTGAGCGTGCTCTCGATCCCCCGGTTGATGTCCGCGACCTTCCGCTCCGACTCCCCCGCCCGCGAGAACTCCTTGAGGTCGGCGACGATTCGGCGGACCCGCTCGATCCCTTCCGCCGACTCGTCGATGATCTTCGGCAGGTCCTCCACGAGGAAGGGAAGATCGACCTCCTCGGCCGTCTCCTCCAGCCGGGCGACCTCGCCGCCCGCGTCGGCCCCCGAACGGATCGCTCTGCACGTCTCGGCCTGGACGGCCAGGAACCTGAGGAGCGCCTTCATGTAATCCCTCAGCGAGTTCAGGTTCGATCCCACGAACCCGATCGGATTGTTGATCTCGTGGGCGACGCCGGCGGCGAGATGCCCGAGCGAGGCCAGTTTCTCCTGGTGGACGAGTTTCGCCTGGGTCTCTTTCAGGTTCCGGTACGCGCTCTCCACCGAGTTCTTCGCGCTTTCCAGCTCGCGCGTCCGGAGGGCGACCTTTTCTTCGAGTCCCTCCTTCGCCTTCTCCAGTTCATCGATGAGCTGGATGATCTCCCGCATGTCGCGGGCCGCTAGGATCAGCCCTTCGACCCCGCCGCTCTCGTTCCGAAGGAGAGAGCCGTTCACCGTGACCGGGATCGGCTCGTTCCCCTCGCCCATGAACGTGAGCCGGTAGTTGACGATCGTCCCGGACCGGAACAGCCGCCGGACGGCGTGGAAAAGCTGGAGATCGCCGTCGAAGACGAGGACGCCGATCGGCCGCCCCGCCAGGTCGCCGATGGGGCGCCCCAGCAGTTCCAGGGCGGCCCGGTTGGCGAACCGGACGGTGGCGTTCGGATTCACCAGGATGAGCGCGTCCAGAAGGGAGTCGACGACCTTCTCGAAGACCGCCGGGTCCTCCACGGGAAGCTTTATCGCATTCGTCGTCCGCATCGCTCTCAAGAAACCCCGGCTGTCAGCGCTCAGCTTTCAGCGTTCAGCAATCAGCTTTCAGCTTTCGGCGTTCGACTCTTGGATCCGAACTCCCAACTCCGAACTCCGA
>CAKKSE010000118.1:8394-12876 GCA_919903025.1 Nitrospiria bacterium
TCCGAACTCCCAACTCCGAACTCCGAACCGTCTTTCATGCCCTTCAGCGTCTCGTGGATCAGGCGGGCGGCCTCCGAGAAGTCTGCCGCCTTCGGGAAGACTCCCGCGGCGCCCAAGGCCGTCGCCTGGCGGATCTTCTCGTCCGTCGCGAACGCCGTCACCATGATGACCGGCACATCCGGCCGGGCGCTCTTTAGTCTCCGCAGAGTCTCTATCCCGTCCATCCCCGGCATGAGGACGTCCAGGAAGACGACGTCCGGCGGCGACTGCGCGACGGCCTCGAGCGCCTCCGTCCCGCTCGCCGCCTGCGCCACGTCGTACCCGTGGGCCATGAGGTAAAACCCCATGGTCTCCGAGTAGTCGGATTCGTCGTCGACCAGCAGGACCCGGACCGCCCGATTCACGGCCCGCCTCCAAGGAGATCGTCGATTTTCCGACTTCCCGAATCCCCCCTCCCCCCCTTTGTCAAAGGGGGGTCAGGGGGGATTGATCGTCGGAAGATCCTTGCCAGGAGCCTCAGGAACCACCCGCGGATCCGCCCTCCCCTGGGCGGGACCGGCATCTCGATCCCCTGCGAAAGAAGCTCCGGCGTGGCCGCGAGGAGCGTGAAGTGGAAAGTCGTTCCCTGGCCCAGGACGCTTTCGACGCCGATCTTTCCCTTGTGAAGCTCGACCAGGTGCTTGGCGATCGTGAGCCCCAAGCCCGTCCCTTTCACGTCGGCCGGCTCTTTGACGCCGGCCTGGTGAAACTTGTCGAAGATCTTCGGAAGATCTTCCTTCGGGATCCCCGGTCCTGTGTCCCTCACGAACACCTTCACGCTCGGCCGATTTCCCGCCCCCGCCGCGTGCGGCGGAACGGCCGAGATCGTCACGCGCCCTCCGGCCGGCGTAAACTTGATGGCGTTGCCGGCCAGGTTGGTCAGGATCTGGACGAGGCGGTCGGGATCGGCAAAGACCTTGGGGAAATTCTCCGGCACTTCGCCCGCAAGCGAGACGCGCCTGTTCTCCGCCCACGGTCCAAGCGATGTCACCACGTCCCGGACCACCTCCGCGAGCCCCGTCTCCCGGAGGCTCGCGCGCATGGCTCCCGCCTCCGCCTTCGAGAGATCGAGAACGTCGTTCACGAGCCGCGTGAGCCGCTCGATGTTGCGCCTTGCAATCGACAGGAGGTCCGCCTGCTTCTGGGAGATCGCTCCAGCCGTCCGGTCGAGGACGAGCGAGATCGACTGCTTGACGGCGACGAGCGGCGTCCTCAGCTCGTGGGAGACCTTCGAGATGAAGTCGGCCTTCATTTCCTCGACCTGCTTGAGCTTCGCGGCGTCCGGGGGAACGGAGAGGAGACCGACGACTTTCCCGTCGGGGTTCCGGACGATGGCCGTCGCGGCCTTGAGCGACTCCTGGGCCTCCGAACGGCCCTTGACCGTGACGCCCGTATCGGCCGGCCCCGCCACGGCGGGCGCAAGGTTCCCGGCGAGCGCGAGCATCCCTTCCTCCGGGAAGCCGGCCGAGAGCGGTCCTCCCGCTTTCTCCTTGAGCGGACCGCCCACGATCCTCTCGGCCGCCGGGTTCATCAGGAGAACCTTCCCTTCCTCGTCGACAACGACCTCGCCCTCGGCAATCCCGGCGATCACGGCCTCCGTCCGCGCCTTGTCGCCCTCCACGACCTCCTTCTCCCGCCGGATCTCGAGCGTCGCTTCTTCGACCTTCGCCTCGACCTCGGCCTTGAGCTTCGCCATGACGAGATCGAACACCCTCTTCCGGTCGGCCGGATCGGGCACGGCACGCTTGACGATCTCGAAGAGGAGCGTCTCGATGGGAAGGTCGCCGAGCTGGCGGGTCCAGTCCGCGTCGGAGGCCTCCGCCGGGCCCTTCGCCTCGTCGGCATCCCGCCGGTAGAAGGTTGTGTTCACCGAGATGCGGGCGACGCCCCGTTCCGACAGGAACGACTTCGCCCATTCGTAGTCGCTAGCGCTGTCCGGCTTGTGGGCGAAAAGGCGGTAGAGGACCTCGACCTCCGCAATCTCGACGCCGGCATGGAACGACACGCTCTCGAGATGCGTCCGGTCGAAAGCGGCGCGGAACGTGTCGGACAGCGCGCCTTTCAGGGGGATCCCGTCGACCAGGAACTGGCCGTCCAGCACGCCGAGCGTCAGATCGCCGTGCTTCCGCGTGTAGTCAGCGATCCGCCCGTGGGCCGCGGCCACGGCCCCCTGGACCGAAGGATGATCGATCGAGTAGAGCGTCATGCGCCCCAGCGCCCGGCCGGTCTCCTTGATCGATTCGAGGAGCTCGTCCCGGCGCTCGGCCGTCAGGACTTTCTCTGAAGTCGCCGGGTTCACGACCGGTTCTCCGCGACGGCCATCCGGTCCGCGTCAGCGGATGCCGCCTCGGCCAAAGGAAGATGGACCCGGAACGTGGAGCCCGGCCCGGGCTTCGTCTCGACCTCGATCTTTCCCCCGTGGGCGCGGACGATCGCGTCGGCGATCGTGAGACCAAGGCCCATCCCGGACCCGACCGGCCGCGTAGTAAAAAACGGCTCGAAGATCCGGTGGAGGTTTTCCTCCGGAATCCCCGGTCCCTTGTCGGAGACCGAGACGACGACCTTGCCGCGACTCCGGTCGATGCGAACGCGAACCGTTTCCCCGTGAGGGGAGACCTGGACGGCATTCCGGACGATGTGCGCGACGGCCTCGACGATCTGGACGGAGGAGGCTTCGACCGGAGCCTCTCCAATGAACGGCGCGATCTCCACGACAGCGTCCCCGCCCGTCCCCCCGCGAACGCAGGCTTCGGCCACGAGGGGCGCAAGATCCACGCGTTCCGTCGTCTGGTCGACCGTCGAGTCGAGGGCCTTGAGCCCGCGGACCACCTCGGCGATCCGCTTTCCCGCTCCCTCCATCTCGTCCATCAGGTGCCCCATATCGCGGAGAACGAAGGCCGGATCGATCCTCCGCTCTATCTCGAGGATTCCCTCGACCTCCTTCACGAACGAGGCGCCGAGACGGGAAACAACCACGGCTCGCCGCAGGGCGTCGAACCGCTCGTAGAGCCGGCCCAGGTCGCATGCGTACTCGCGGAGGGCGGTGATATTCGACGAAAGGACGCCCACTGGGTTGTTGAGCTCGTGGGCTAGGCCCGCGACCAGCCCCCCCAGCGCGGCCAGGCGCTCCTGGCGCGTCATGCGCTGTCTGGTCTCCGACAGTTCCTGGACCTTGAGCGATAGCTCCGCCACGAGCTCGGCGTTCCTCCGCTTGAGCCCCGCGACGTCGAGTCCCCGCTTGATCGCGGATTCCAGGTCGGCCGGATCGAAGGGCTTCATAACGTAGTCGTAAGCGCCGAGGTGGATCGCCTTGAGGGCTGTCGAGAGGTCTCCCTGCCCGGTCACCATGAGAACGAGCTGATCGGGCCGGAGTTCGCGGATCACGCGGAGGAGCTCCAGGCCGTTCATTCCCGGCATCTCGATGTCGCACGTGACGAGGTCGAACGACTTCGGGTCCGCCTTGAACCGCCGGAGCGCGTCGAGGGCGTCGCCCGCCTCGACCATGGCCGCGCCGAACCGCTCCACGGTCTCGGCCACGGACCGCCGCATGGCGTGGGAGTCGTCCACGATGAGGATTCGGGCCTGGCTCACGCGTCCCCCGCCATGAATGACTTGAGCCGCCCGCGCAGGCGAAGGACCGCCTGGCTGTGGATCTGCGAGACGCGCGATTCGGTCACTTCGAGGACGGCCGCGATCTCCTTCATCGTGAGCTCCTCAAAGTAGTAGAGGCTGACGACCAGCCGCTCCTTCGCCGGAAGGCGGTCGATCGCCTTGGCGATCGACTGTTTCGTCTCCCTCGCCCGGGCCTGCTCGAGCGGATCGGCCGCCGCCGGGTCCGCTATCGTTTCGAAAAGATCCCGGTCCTCCCCGTCGTGCCCATGGAGATCCTCGACCGAGATGATCGCCGATCCGGCCGCGTCCTGGAGGAACCGGAGGTAGTCGTCCGCCTCCATTCCCATCGCCCCGGCCATCTCCTCTTCCGTCGGCGCCCGGCCCAAACGCCTCTCGAGCTCCTGCATCGTCCGCGCGACGACCGTGGCCTTGCGGCGGACCGACCGCGGCACCCAGTCCAGGGAGCGGAGCTCGTCGAGCATCGCGCCCCGGATGCGGAACTCGGCGTACGTCTTGAACTTGACGTCCCGTGACGGGTCGTACCGGTCCAGCGCGTCGATCAGGCCGATGACGCCAGCGTTGATCAATTCGTTCACCTCGATGTGCGGCGGCAGGCGCATCGCCAGCCGGTAGGCAATGTACTTGATCTGCGGGGCGAACTCCTGGATGAACGCTTCCCGGTCGACCGCCGCCGCCGTAACCGCCGCGGACTCCTTGATTGATGCTGTATGGCTCATGAATCGCTCCGATTGTTCACCGCTTTACCGTTCTTCCTTCACCCCCACCCCGTCCCTTGTATCTTGTCCAAGGGGACCGGGTCATAGACAATGG
>CAKKSE010000119.1 GCA_919903025.1 Nitrospiria bacterium
AGCGGGGCAACGCTTCCCCCAAGATATGGGCCACACCCACACAAAACCCGGATGCTCTACTAAAATAATACCACAAAACACCGTTTGCAATAACTCACAAACACCGCGGGTCCGGCAGGAAAACCCGCCGGACCCGCGGCTCCGTGGAATCCCTCGCCCGGGGTGTTGGCCACCATCCCCTCGATTGTTGGCCTTCCGGTCCAGACAAGGTCCACAACTCTTGCGCGGCGACGCGCCTTGCCGTCGATGCGCGACGAATCTCGATACCTCTGGGCGGCTTACTCCCTTGCGTTTCCGCGCCGCCTCGCGGCGAGGCCCAGACCCACGAGCCCTCCTCCCAGAAGAAGAAGCGTCGCCGGCTCGGGGATGGGGGCGCCGGGCGCGTCGGCGTCGTGGGAGAAAGGCGCGAATTCCATCGCATCCTTGCTCGACTTGGAATAGCGGGTCATTCCGGTCAGGTCCATGTGAATGAGGAAGAAGCCGCTGTAAGCGATTTGGTAGACATCGATGTCCCCGGTATCCGTCCCCGGGGAGACAGCCCCTTCTGCAACGTCGACGTAGTTGATGATTGTGTCGCTCGGGCTCTTATTGACTTCCAGGTCCTCCAATTGCAGGCTCACATAGTACGCATCCTTGTAGATGCCATGGCTCCGGGCATTTCCGCTCCACCCCGCCAGTTCCGGAGGAATTCCGGCCTGGAAGGCCGAGGCCGGAATCGTGACGGGGCCGAACGGTCCTCCCTCAAGGCTCGAAGAAATCCCTTGAACGGTCACGGCGCCTCCGCTCGTGAAGAACTCCGCCGGTACGGCAATATGGAGCTTGACCTGGTCGATGAGGAGAAGGGAATTAGGCTGGTCCGCGCCCAGCACTTGCAGGTCAAAAGGATTTGAATAGGTCATCCAGCTCTCGGTCCCGGTGTCGTACACCGCTCCGGGCGAATAGAGTTGGAGCGTGGGAACAGCAAGAGCCGGAGTGGAAAGGACGAGGCCCAGAAATATTGCAAGGGATGCGAGTTTGATCTGCATAAGGAATAGCGAATGCATTCTGCATGCCAGAATGCGCGCGGAACGATGGATATTTCTTCTGTTAAATCAATAAGTTACACGCGCGAAAAGAATACGTTCGGAGGTCGGGCAGAACTGTAAAATCATCCGACATGTCCGTTGGGCTCCATCGAGCACTGCGAATCCATAACCCTTTGACGGGCAAAGGCTCTTTCTTGACTGGCAAGCGAAACTATCAAAATCGGATGGAAGGAAACTGTAAAAGAATCCGACAGGCTCTGAATACCCGCTAGATTGGTAGGGGAGAAAATATCCTTTCCAGCTCTTCCTCGAGCCAGACCTCCGCCTCCAGGCTCTGCCTCTTCTGGGGCCTCTGCCCCCAGCTTGTTTCGAAGCAATACGAGAGGACCCTGTGCATGTAGTTCGCGAAGGGGGGAGGTTCAATTCCCCTTTCCGTCAATACACGGCGCGTGCTCCGATTGTCGAACATCTTGTCCTTCTGCGTGTACGGAATGAAAAAACGAAACATCTCGAAGAGATTGCGCGCTTGCCCCGTCGGCATCGATCCGATGGACTGGTCCAGAAGCGCACGCCCCTCGTTTTCCCCTACGATCTCCGGCACGGCGAGACGCCGGACCAATCCACGGGATGCGAGATGATTATTATATATCTGCACGAATTTATCGACGAGCGCCTGGAGGGACATGGACCGCTCCGGCCCGGCCACAAGGTGGAACGTTCTCCCCACGGCCGTTTCATTCAGGAATATCTGTTGAATGGCGTCCGCGACGTAGTCGATCGGAACGACATCGAGCCGTACCCATGGCTTGCCTGGCAGTGCTTTGATGACACCCAGGCTGTAAATACGCATGGGACAGTAGAGCACATTGAACGACGTCGTCCGACCGTCCCGCGAATCCCCAACGATGATCGAGGGGCGGAAGATCACCGTTCTCGGAAGGTCCGCCGCCATCGTTTCCCGCACAAGCGTTTCGGCCTCGAACTTCGACTGCTCATACGTGTTGAGGAACCCTTGCGCAATGTCCAGTTCGTCTTCCCGGACGATCCCCTCTCTGTCCCCGGCCACGTAAGCCGTGCTCACGTAGCCGAGGCGATCCAGGTTCTCGCAACCCCGGGCGAAACGGAGAATCTCCATCGTGCCGCCGACGTTGACGGCTCGGGCGTCCTCCAAACGAAGATCGAACCGCGTCGACGCGGCGGCGTGAAGAATGTGGGTCGTCCGTCTCTGCAAAAGCGAATACACCAAGGGCGAGAGCCCGAACCGCGGGAGGGTGATGTCCCCGTTGACGATGAGCAGACGCTCTGAGTGAAGCTGTTTCACTTCCATCGACGCGCGTCTCGCGCACTGGTCCAAGGCGAGAACAACCCTCTCCTGGGCCTCGTGCGCCGAGGTTCCGCGGACCAGGCAGATGACTGAAGTATCCGGCTCCCGCAAGAGAACGCGGTGGAGAAGCTCCGCCCCCACAAAACCGCTTGCACCAGTCAGGAAAAGGGTCTTTCTGTTCATGATACCCTGACCAGGTGAGAAGGTTCCTGTTCGAGTTCACAGCGCGTGCGACAACTCTCGATCGCGGATTCCCAGGCCGCTCGGAGCCCCTCCAGCGACCGGAGGAACACCCCAGACCCCATCGCAGCCAAGCCCAGGACGCGCGCGTCCCGCGACAGGGCCACCATCAAAGCTTCCCGCTCTCGCCGGCTCCGGGCTGCTTCAACATCGGTTGAGGCAAACAAGAAACCCCCGGCCCCGTTAGACATGGCTGCGTCCATCAGATTGGCTCGGACAACACGTCGGCCGGCTGATTGTTCCCCCGAAAGGCCCATGACAACCCACTGCATGCCGTGACGAATCCCTGTCCGGCACATCTCCTGAAAATCGTACACTTCATCCAGGAGATGGAGAACCTCGTGTCGCACATCTTCGGCCGTCGTCACCAGCCTCCCATGCCTGCTCACGAACGGAATTGCGGGCTCGCGAAGCCGACCTTCCGCGAGGAAACGGTCAACAACAGCTTCATAACGCCTCACGACCTCCCGATGCCGGCTTGTATGAGGAGCGCTGTCAATGAGAACCTTGCTGACCAGGAAGGGCACCCGGCCGGCCAACCCCTTTTTGGCGATGATTTCGGCACGGGCGATGTTGAGAGCGCTCCCTCCAATCACATGAAGATCAGGGCCGTTGATGACGGAAAGCTCAACGTGTATCCCCCGCTCTCGGCAGTAGCCGAGCAACCCCTCCACGTCTTCTCGACCATAAGGCCTCGGACCAAAACCAGAAAGGCAGGCCAGTCTGCCCTTGAGAACCTGCCCAAGCATCTCTCGATCCTCAATGGACACGTCTCCGCTTGTCTGCTCAAAGACCCTCTCGATCGCCCCAGCGGCGCGTGGAATGTGCCGATAGAGCTTTCTGGCCGTGCGGACAAGGATACGAACCGCTTCCCGCGTAACAGGATCAGCCTCCTCTGGAACCAGAGCGCGCAATTCGGCAATATCCTGCTTGACATGCTCACGCTCCACGTCATAGAGGATCTTCTTGCACGCCGCGCTTGTCGCCAGACGATCCGCATCGCTCCAGGAGGCACAGCCGCTTATGTAGAGGGTCGCATAGAGACCGCTGCTGTGGTAGGTGGGCAGGAGACGGCCCTTGCCCACCAGGTACGCGGCGGGATCAATTCCTTCGCGCGCCAACCACCGAATAAACCAGAAGAAGTGCACAAGATTGTCGCGGTACACAAAGCAGAGTTGCCGGTGGATGTCTCCGTGGTTGACGGGCTCCGCCAACGAGCCTGTTGCGAACGCCTTGACATCGAAACCCACTTCGTCGCTCCCGGCATATACCCACTCAGCCACATCATCAAAGCCGTCTTCGATCGGATATCGCGCGGAACCCGAGTAGGTCATCCCGTGACCCAGCATGAGGTATCCCAGGCGGCGGTCACCTCGGAGGCGCGGTTGGCTCCTCGCTCGGGTGCTCCAAAACCGCCAAGCGATCCTTCGCTTGAACTCGTAGGCGAGAGCCCCTATTCGATCTGACAACGGATGCTTCATCGGTATCGCATGCCTCGAACGGTACTAAGCATCAGGACAAATGAGAGAAAAACCATTTACCCTGGGATTGCTGGTTTGTTGGAGTTCTCCGCAAGAACCATGCTACAAAACAAAAAGCCGCCGGGAAAAACTACATTCCCTGGCGGCTCGACTGGCTTGCCTCGTCCCGGAGGGGAGGAGGGGTAGCCTCGGGGCTCTGCGCCCCCCGCTTTCGCGGGGTTTGCTCTGAGCAAGGATTGTGTCTAGTTTGGACTACAATTCAATATTTTGTGTGTGCTGGCTTTGAGACAGCCGTCTCCATGAACTCCTTTTCGTCTACAACCCGCATATCGGCCAAGCGACTTCAAACCTTAAGTGCCCGAAATACCACATTCAAGCCGTTTTCCCTAACCCCCTCACCCTCCTCCCGATTCCCGGTTTCCTTTCCCAGAAAGGTCCGGCTGGCGGTCAGAGAGCTCGCCCATCACTTGTCGGGTGTTTGGTAGGAACTATACCAAAAAAAAGATCCGGTTGCCTCAAAATTTCCCAAACCCAACCCCGCCGAGGTTTTCTGCCCCGCAAAGGGAATCGGTCCGTTCATTGCGTATGGACAGCCGGTTGAGCATTCCGGAGTCTGCAATGAACGCAAGCATCGCCAGGCCGAAAGACATTGACCCAACGGACCGGATTCGATAAATTAATGAACAACATCCCCTCATGGATATGGGAAGGCGATTACATGCCTGTGGTGGATTGCCAGGGACTGGTCAGGGACTACGCCCTCGGCAAAACGATTGTTCATGCTCTCAGGAACGTCTCCCTCTCCGTTGACGAGGGGGACTTCCTGGCCATCGTCGGCTCATCGGGCAGTGGAAAGACGACCCTTCTGAATATGATCGGCTGCATCGACACCCCCGACGGGGGAACCGTTTCGATCGACGGCCAGCCGACCGGCGGCCTTTCTTCCGACGACCTGGCCGATGTTCGTTCGCAAAAAATCGGCTTCATCTTTCAGACGTTCAACCTCATTCCGGTCCTTTCCGCCGTTGAAAACGTCGAATACCCGCTCCTGCGCCACCGCCTGTCCTCGAAGGAACGGCGCGACCGCGCTCTGCATGCCCTCGAAATGGTGGAACTTGGCCACGTGGGCAAGAACAAGCCGAACGAGCTCTCCGGCGGCCAGCGCCAGCGAGTGGCGATCGCCCGCGCCCTGGCCGTCAATCCCCGGATCGTCCTGGCGGACGAGCCGACGGCCAACCTGGACCACAAGACGGGCCTGAACATCCTCCACCTCATGAAACGGATCAACAAGCAGGCCGGCACCACGTTCATCTTCTCGACGCACGATCCGAAGGTCATGGAGCTGGCCGAGCGCCTCGTCGAGCTTGAGGACGGGGAGATCACCACGGTGGGAACGTACCGCCGCTGGGACCCGACGGGTGCCCTGGCGCACCTCTCGCACCATATCGACGACATCATCGACAACATGTTCGAGCACGAATACTAGATGCCCCTCTCCACGCACGCCGCCACCCTCCTCCAGACCTTCCGGATCGCGTTCCGGAACATCTTCCGGAACAAGGTACGGACGACCATCACCCTCGCCGCGATCGCGTTCGGGGGGATATCCCTCATCCTCACGGGAGGGTTCATCCGGGACATCTTCGAACAGCTCAGGGAAGCCACGATCCACTCTCAGCTCGGCCACTTGCAGGTCTACCGCGAGGGATTCTACGAAAAAGGAACCGCCCAGCCTTTTCAGTACATGATCCCGGAACCCGAAAAGGTCCGCGAGACGATCGTGGCGACGCCGAGTGTCTCCTTCGTCACCCCGCGGCTCGAGTTTTCCGGTCTCCTTTCAAGCGGCGAAACGACGACTTCCTTCCTGGCTCAGGGCGTCGATCCCGCGATGGAGAAACGCTTGGGTACGTTTGTCTTGATGGGCGAAGGCGACTACCTGTCGGCCGGCGACCGGTACGGGGCGATCCTGGGGCGGGGACTCGCGGCCAGCATCAACGTCAAGGTGGGAGACACGGTCACGCTTCTCACTAACACCCGTGCCGGATCGATCAACGCCATCCAGGTCAAGGTGCGGGGGATTTTTTACACTTTCTACAAGGAATACGACGACCGCGCCCTCAAGATCCCTCTCGAGACGGCCCAGGAACTGCTCCAGCACGACGGCATCCAGAGCCTGGTCGTCGTGCTCAAGCGGACCGATGACACGGAAGCAGTAAGAAAGAAGCTTGCCGCGTCCTTCGCGGAAACCCGCCAGCCGATCGAGATCAAGTCGTGGACTGAACTGGCCGAGTTCTACCAAAAGGTCGTGGACCTCTACTCCCGCCAGTTCACCGTCATCAAGGTCATCATTACGATCGTCGTCATCCTTTCCATCGGCAACACGATGAGCATGTCGATCTACGAGCGGACCGGAGAGATCGGGACCGTCATGGCCATCGGATCGAGGCGCCGTTCGGTCCTCCAGATGTTTCTGCTCGAGGGGCTTGTCCTGGGCATTCTCGGGGGTCTCGCGGGCCTCTTCCTGGGAATTCTCCTGGCCCAGATCATCTCCTTCATCGGCATCCCGATGCCTCCGGCGCCGGGTTCCACCGTTCCCTACACGGCCCGGATCCAGGTCTATCCCGGCATTCTCGGTTTTGCTCTCGGACTCTCTATCGTCACGTCGATCATCTCCTCCATCTACCCTTCACTCAAGGCGTCGCGGCTCGAAATCGTCGACGCGCTCAGGCATAACGTATGAAAAAACCGTTTAATCTTATTCGGCGCTTCCGGGTTTTGTGTGGGTGGTCCCAACAATATGTGGGGCTGCGTCGCCCAACCCTCTCACCCCCACCCTCGCCCTCCCCCATCAAGGGGGAGGGGATAATTTCTTTGGGCGGCCCTCCGGGACCCCCGCGAGGAAACGGCGTTTATACCCAACACTATCCTCCCCCCTGGCGGGGGAGGATAGTGTTGGGGGGGATGAAAACATGGACACCCCAGAGCCACAAGATCTTGGGGCGACCAACTGGAAAGCCGGAAGAATCTCTTATTCTAATTGGAATTCTGCTCGCCCTGGCGATGACCGGATCCCCCTCCGCACAGGCCGCGCCCGCGGATGACCCCGAAGAAATCGTCCGCCGGGCCGACAGGGTCCGCGGCCCGGAAGGCAACTTCGCGACGTCCGTCACCATCACGTCCACGCGCCCCAATTCCGAGCCGAGAACCGCGGAGTACGAGGTCCTGATCAAAGACTGGAACAGGTCCCTGACGAAGAGCCTGGCTCCGGCGCGGGAGAAGGGCCGCATCCTGCTCATGATCGGCGACGACCTCTGGCTCTTCATGCCGAGAATCGACCAGCCGATCCGAATCTCGATGCAACAGCGCCTGATGGGAGAGGTCGCCAACGGCGACATCGTCCGGACGGACTTCTCCGGCGACTACACGCCGGCGGTCCTGAAAACGGAGGGCGTGGACGGAAAAGAAGCTTGGGTCCTCGAGCTCAAGGCGAAACGGCCGTCCGTGACGTACCACAGAATCGTCTACTGGGTTCAGAAGAAGACGCACCACCCGCTCAAAGCGGAGTTCTATTCGATCTCGGGCACGCTCCTCAAAACAGCCGCGTATGAAGACTACAGGCCCGCGGCGGGGCGCCTTCGGCCGATGCGCCTTGTTCTCTCGGACCCGCTCATCCGGGGACAGCGGTCTGTGATGCAGTACGAGAACATGAAGGTCCGGAACCTTCCGGACAAGTACTTCACGAAAGACTATCTGAAAAAACTGTCCGACTGAACGCGGCAAGCTGTTCGGAGTTCGGAGTTCGGAGAGAACGGACCAGCGGGAACAAGCCGGGTCGGCATCGTCTCCCAATCCTGAACCCCGAACTCCAAACCACAAACGGAGGTGCCCCATGCCCTCTCTGTTCCTGCTCGTGCTGCTGATTGCCACGCTTGCCTTTGCACCGGTCGCCCGTGCCGACGGAAGGACTCCCCTCACCCCAGCCCTCTCCCCGGAGGAGAGAGGGGGTTCTTCCTGGCATTCTTCCTCAGCGGATAACGGAGACCATCCACGGGGCTCCCTCTCCCCCCTGGGGAGAGGGGAGGGCGAGGGACCGCGAAACCCACTACCTGAAGCACTCCTTGCCCAGGCCGCCGTGGAGGACCCGTTCGCCGACATCGCAAAGACGGCCGCGGCCAAGGCCCCCCGAAAATCTCCCCTGTCCTTCTGGATCCGGGAAGAAGCCGCCTACCGGACGACCTCGCCGGAAGACTGGTCCAAGATCAAGACGGTCGGCTACCTCTCCGTCAGCCAGCGCCTCTCCGAAGCGATCAAGTTCAAGGTCTCCGGGCGGGGATACTACGACGCGGTTTTCGACGCCGTGGACACGTACCCGAAGGCGGTAAAGGACGACCAACAAAAAGAAGCGGACCTTCGCGAGACGTTCGTCGATGTCTCACTTGGGGACTTCGACGCCCGGCTCGGCAAGCAGACCGTCGTCTGGGGCGAGGCAGTCGGCCTCTTCTTCGCCGATGTCGTCAACGCCAAGGATCTCCGCGAGTTCGTCCTTCCCGATTTCGATTACATCCGCACGCCGCAGTGGATGGCCGACCTCTCGTACCAGATCGGCCCGGTTCGGGTGGAGGCCGTCTGGATCCCCGTCCTCGACTTCAATCGGTTCGCCAAGACCGGCGGGGAGTTCGCCTACGCGCTTCCCCCGCTCCCCGCGGGGACCGAAGTTGTCCTGAACGATACGAAGGAGCCCGACAATAAGACGAAGAACTCCGACGGCGGGGGCCGCCTCTCGTTCCTCGTCTCCGGATGGGACATCGGCCTCTTTCATTTCTACGCCTGGGACCGCTTCCCGACCTACTTCCGGACCGTGGACGTGAATCCGGCCACGGGCGGGCCGCGAGTCACGTTCGATCCCGAGCACACGCGGATCAAGCAGACCGGCCTCACGGTGAGCAAGTCTGTCGATCCCGTCGTCCTCCGGGCCGAGTTCGTCTATGCGCAGGATCGCTACTTCCCGGTCAGCGACCTCACCACGCCGCGGGGCGTACTCAAGAAGGACTCCCTCGACGCGCTGATCGGCCTGAGTTACACGCCTTCCCGATATCTGGACACGAACATCCAGATTTTCGAGCGGGTCATCCTCTCCCACGAGGACAACCTCGTCGATCCGAAATACGACTCTTCCGCCTCGCTTCAACTGGTTGGGAGATTGCTGGATGGAAAGGTGAAGCCGGAGATCCTGGGAATCACGAGCCTGCGCCGGAACGACCACATGGTCCGCCCCCGGATTTCCTACTTCCCCGCTGACTCATGGCGTCTGACCCTGGGCTACGATCTCTTCGGCGGAGTCGAAACCGGCCTCTTCGGCCAGTTCGGAACGAAGGACCGGGTTTACGCGGAGGTGCAGTACACGTATTGAAATCCAGCGGCGGTTCCCATGCCGGTTGACCGGGAGCTTCCCGTCCGCTATTCTCGGGACCATGGGCGTATCGCAGAAGGCTCATCTACGCCGCCCGTGGACGGCGGACGCCGTCAGGGCACACCTCCAGCCGCTTGCTGAAGATCCGTTCCTGCGGCTCATCGTCCTTTTCGGATCGATCGCGGGAAAAACGCCTGATCGCGCCCGTGACATCGACTTGGCGTTCCTCATCGGCGATCCGGTCGCCATCGTTGACCTGACAAACAGGATCGCGGGTCTCCTTCACGAGGACGCCGTGGATATCGTGGATCTCCGACGCGCCTCTCCGCTCCTGGCCGCCCGCGTGGCCGAACAGGGCATCCCCCTGTACGAGCGCATCCCGGGGGAATTCACCCGCTTCCGCTCCCTTGCGTGGCGGCGCTACGTCGACACCTCCAAGCTTCGGCGGCTTCAGCACGAATCCCTCCACCGCTCCCTCGCGGCGTGGACGTTGACGTGACGGCGCTGGAAAGAGACCTGATCCGGCGCAAGTCGCGGCTCATCCTCGAAAATCTCGGAGCTCTAAAGGGAATCCGCGAAAAGGGGATCGAAGCATACCGGGCAGACCTCTTGCACCGGAAGGCCGCTGAACGCTTGCTTCAGGAGACGATCGAGGCCGCTCTCGACATCAACGCGCACATCCTGAGCCAGTCCGGACCGGGCTTGCCGGAGGATTATTTCGAATCTTTCGTCCTGCTTGGAAACTCCGGTGTCCTTCCCCAAGACTTGGCGAGAAGCCTTGCACCGGCGGCCGGCCTTCGAAACAGACTGGTCCATGAATACGACGCCCTCGATGACACGATCATTTTCGAATCGATTGGAACCGCCCTCCGCCTGTTTCCCGCGTATGTCAAGGCTGTTGAGACGTTCCTCGACTCGCGGGAATAGCAGGGTGTTGCAAACGGAACGTGCTTGAGAAAGGCTCGGATGGTCTTTCTCAACACCCTGATGGACTCCGACCCGCTCCAACCCGGTCCGGGCATTCTCAAACCCGCCTGAACGGCAAGATCCCCGCGAAGGCCCTGAGTCGCGCCTTACACACCCCTGACGCCTGGGCGCCACAACGGGGGACACCGCCGGATGCGGAACCGATTGATTTGTTGGAGTCCAGGCCTGCCGAAAGGCTCGCACGAAACCTGCTATAATTGAGCCAGGATGCAACCGGCCTCGGGGCAGGACGCCATCGTGACGCAAGAATTCAGGACCAATTCAGCGAAGCGCTCTCAAGATTGTGCCGCTCTCACAGGGGAAGTCGCGCGAGGCGACCGGGCGGGCGTATCGATCCGCCTCGCCTCGACGCACGAGGAGTTCGAGGCGGCCTACGCCCTGCTTGCCGAGAGCGTCCGCGGCGCGGGACGATCCGGGTCCCACGCCACCAGGCTCAAGCCGACGCTCCACTGCGGCCTCCCCTCCACGCACACGATCCTTAGCCAATCCAACGATCAGGTGGCGGCCGTTGCCATCCTTGTCCAGGACACGCCCGTCGGCCTTCCGCTCGACGGCGCGGCCGGACACTGCCTCCGTAGATTGCGGAACGCGGGCCGGAGGATCGCCGAGGTCTCCCACTTCGTCGTCCACCCGGAATACCGCCGCGACAGCCGGGACCTACCGATGCGTCTCTACCGAACGATTTTCCGCCTCTGCCGGGAAGCGGGAGCGAACGATCTCCTGATCCGGGTGTCCAGGCGCCACCGCCCCTTCTACGAGGGTGTGCTCCTTTTTCAACCGCTGGGCTGTGAGGCGGACTCCTGCCCCAAGACCGCGCTCCGGCTCGACCTGGAAACCGTAGAGGAGCGGTACGCCCGCGCATACGGCCGGCTCGACGATCCCTACAACCTCCACGCCTTCTTCACCGAAGGGGCCGAGGAGGACGATCTTGTCCGCTCCCGCTCATCCGCGGGGCTTACGAAGGACCTTTTCGAGGAGTTTTTCGTTCGGCGGTTCGGCCTGCTGAAGGACGCCGGACCGGAAGGCGTGGCCTACTTGGAAAAATGCTACCCCGGCCTGAGAACGGGCTCTTTCCGCCGAGGGAGTCCTCTCTTTCGAACTCTTCCCGCTTCGGTCCCGCCCGAAGGGCGGCCGGCCGGAATCCCGGAGCCCTCGCTGGCCGTCCTGGCCCGCACCCTGGCCCGGGAGCTCCGGCAGGACGGAGCGAACGACCTCGACTTCATCGTTCTCGCCACCCACCTTCTCCGCCAGATCCCGAATCCACAATCTGGGAGCGTGTCGTAGCCGTCATCTTTCAATTTTCCCCAATCTGTTTCAGGTAGATTTCGAGCTCGGAAATCTTCCGGAGGATGAGCGACTTATCGACCAATCCCGTATCTCCTCGTCAGCAAGGCCCCCTCTTTCGTTCGGAAATCGAAGAATTCCCGCAGCGTGTTTGATTCGTACGCATGGCGTCTGAAAGGTTCCTTGTCCACCAGAACCCTCCTGTGCTGGAGAATCCGTCCGCTTAGGCTGACGGGCGCGGTGTTGAGAATCACAAGGTCGAGTTCGCTCGTTCCCAGCACGGCGGAGAGCCGGTCGAAGAGTTGAAGCTTGTACTCGGCGAAGTTTTTCGTTCCCAACAGGTAGACGGCGATATCGACGTCCGAGAGCGGCTTGGGCGCCCCGCCGGCAAGGCTGCCAAAAAGGTAGGCAAAGATGACGTTCTCGTCCTGCATGAGGAGATCCTGCGCCCCAGGAAGTCTTGAAAGAATGTCGTGCGGAAGTCGCTCGAACTTGATCATGCCTGAATTATTGGCCGGAATCTCACGATTGTCAATGGACGAAGCTCCGGCGTTGCGAGGTGTGCACTAGTGTAGTGTCCCTAACGCTTCTTTACATAGAAAGAGAGCTGTCGTTCCCGCGGAAGCGGGAATCCAGAGCAAGAAGACTGGATTCCCCCGCATCAAGTG
>CAKKSE010000120.1 GCA_919903025.1 Nitrospiria bacterium
TTCATCTCTCTCGTTGTCCTCTGTTGCCTGTTCCATGTGTTGTCCACCGTCCAATTCGATGACCAGACGCCTTTCCAGGCAGACAAGGTCAGCGACGCAACCACCGATCGGCTGTTGCCGTCGGAACTTGCAGCCGCTAAGCTGACGAAATCGGAGATGGCGCCAGAGTGCCCGTTCGGCCTCTGTTCCATTCTTCCTCAGCTCCATTGCCCGCCTGCGGATCGCCACGCGCAATCCACCCCCACCCTGGCCCTCCCCCATCAAGGGGGAGGGGATTTCCAGATCCGTGGGCTCTGTCTTATCCTCCCCCCTCGCGGGGAAGGATAAAGGTGGGGGGGCGATTCCCCGTCTTTTCCGCCAGCACCGGCTCCAGGACCTTCGCCACGAACTCCGGCGTCACGGCGCCGGCCTGCTTGTGGCGGATGACCCCGCTCCGGTCGATGACGAACGTCTCCGGAACTCCGTAGACGCCGTAGTCGATCCCGATCCGCCCCTTCAGATCGATCAGGTGCGTATAGCGGGCACCTCCCCACTCACCGAGATACGCGCGGGCTTTCTCGACCTTGTCCTGGTAGAGTATCCCGATCATGGCGAAATCGGGCCTCCCGCCGTAGTCGCCGGCGATCTTCTCCAGCATCGGATGCTCCACCCGGCATTCCTGGCACCACGTCGCCCAGAAGTTGACCAGAACAACCTTCCCTTTGAGATCCTCCAGGCGGACCGCTTTCCCGTCGAACGTCACGGCCTCGAACGCGGGGGCCGTCTTTCCAACAAGAGGAGAAGGAATGAACCGCGGGTTCCCTCTCAGACCGAACGCGAACAGGACCAGAAGAGCAACAACCGCCAGGCCCGTCACAACCTGCCACGGCCTCACGACGCGGCCCCCTTCAAGCGAGTCCGCCGCCGCTGGAACATGACGATGACCGTCCCCAGCGCCATGACCCCGCCGCCCGCCCAGATCCACTGGATGAGCGGGTTCACGTAGGCCTTGACGGCGATCCCCTGCCCCGGCACCTCGTCTCCGATCACGACGTAGAGATCGTGCGTCAGGGTGCTGTGGATCGCGGCCTCGGTCATCGGCATGCTCGACCGCGAATAGACGCGGCGCTGGGGCTTGAGCTCCGCGATCAGGGCCCCCTTGTTTCGCGCCTCAAACACGCCTTCGATAGCCATCCAGTTCGGCCCGCGCGATTCCCGGATTTCCTTGAACGCAACCGCGTACCCGGCGATCTCGAACGAATCTCCCGGCTTCATCACCAGGCTCTTCTCGGTCTGGTAGTTTCCTGACCCCGCCATCCCGAGGACCATCAGGAGGACGCCCACGTGGATCACCATCCCGCCGTACCGGCGCTTGTTCCGGCGGACGATTCGCGCCAACCCCCCCGCCAGCGAGAGACCATCCCGCCTTGCCCGCGACCCAGCGCTCTTGTAGGCATCGATCCCGATCGTCCCGAGAACGAATACGACAACGACCACGGCGATCAGGGGATAGATCTCTCTCATTCCAACCGCCGCCGCAACCGCGCCCGCCGCAAGCCCCCCCAAGGCCGGCGCCGCGAAATTCCTCTTCAAGTTTGAAATGCCTGCTTGACGCCACGCGATGAGCGGCCCCACGCCCATGAGAACGAGCATTCCCAGCATGAGCGGGACGAACACCTTGTTGTAATAGGGAGCGCCCACGCTCACCTTCGTCCCGGCGAGCGCCTCCGCCGCGAGAGGAAAGAGCGTCCCGACGAGGACCGTGAACGTCGCCGTCAGGAAGAAAACGTTGTTGAACAGGAAGGCGGACTCGCGAGAGACGATCGAATCGAGCGAAACGTCGGCCCTCAGCCGATCCGCCCGGAAGATCAGCGTCCCGAACGATACGACCAGGAGGATCGCCAGGAGGATGAGGATCGTGAGACCCCGGCCAGGGTCGTTCGCGAAGGCGTGGACGCTGGAGACGATGCCGGAGCGGACGAGGAAGGTGCCCAGGATGGACAAGGCGAACGTGAGGATCACGAGCGCGACGTTCCAGACGCGGAACAGGTTGCGCTTTTCCTGGATCATCGTCGAGTGAAGAAAGGCCGTCCCCGTGAGCCATGGCATGAGCGAGGCGTTCTCGACGGGGTCCCAGGCCCAGTATCCGCCCCATCCCAGCTCGTAGTAGGCCCACCGCGCTCCGAAGAAGATCCCGACCGATAGGAAGAACCAGGCGAGGATCGTCCAGCGGCGCGTGGCAAGGACCCACTCGTCCCCCGCCCGGCCGGAGAAGAGGGCCGCCATGGCGAAGGCAAAGGGAACGGAGAACCCGACGTAACCCAGATAGAGGAACGGCGGATGCAGGACCATTCCGGGGTCCTGCAGGAGCGGGTTAAGGTCCACGCCGTCGGCCGGCGCGGGGATCAGGCGCTCGAACGGACTAGAAAGAAACAGGACCAGAATCAGGAATCCAGCCATCACGGCCGACTGAACGCCGATGAGATACGGCATCGAGACCGGATGCGTGCTCCAATGCCGCGTCACGGCGGCCGCCGCGAAGACGGACATGAGCCAGACCCAGAAGAGGAGCGACCCTTCGTGGCCTCCCCAGACGGCGGCGATCTTGTAGAAAACGGGAAGAATCCGGTTGGAGTTCGCGGCGACGTACTTGACGGAGAAGTCGTTCGTCAGAAAAGCGTAGACGAGCGACGCGATGGAGAGCGTGAGAAGAACACAAACGGCCCAGACGGCGCGGGACCCCGCGCGCACCCAGGCGGGATTTCTCGGCCCGCCGGCGAAAGCCGAGGCCGTGCCGACGAAGGCGAAAGCGAGCGCCAGAATGGCGGCGAAATGACCGACTTCAACGAACAATCTTCTCTCCTTCCCGATCCGCTCTTCCCTT
>CAKKSE010000121.1 GCA_919903025.1 Nitrospiria bacterium
GGCGCGGGCGCGGATGGTCGAGCAGGACCTCAAGAAGCGCGGCATCGCGGACGCGCGCGTTCTCGACGTCATGGGGCGGGTCCCACGCCACGCGTTCGTCCTTCCCTACGACCGGTTCCGGGCCTACGGGGACCATCCTTTGCCGATCGGCGAAGGCCAGACGATCTCCCAGCCGTACGTCGTCGCCTTCATGACCCAGGCGGCGAGGATCAAGCCGGGTGAGAGGGTCCTGGAGGTGGGGACCGGGTCCGGGTACCAGGCGGCGGTCCTGGCCGAGACCACGGACCATGTGTACACGATCGAGATCCGGGAGGGGCTCGCCCGCGGCTCAGCCGACCGGCTCAAGACCCTGGGGTACGCGCGGGTCAACGTCCGCCACGGGAACGGCTACCACGGCTGGCCCGAGCACGCCCCGTACGACGCTATCCTCGTGACGGCCGCCGCCAATCACATCCCGCCTCCTCTCATTCAACAGCTCAAGCCGGGCGGTCGCCTCGTTATTCCAGTCGGCTCCACGACGTATCATCAAACGCTCACTCTCCTGACCAAGGACGCCGCCGGCAAGGTCAGCGTGGACCACCTGCTGGATGTCCGGTTCGTTCCGCTGATCTACAAATCCCCGTAGGGCAGCACACCGTGCCTGCCCTCCACCTACGAAAGTCCCCCGTAGGGCAGCACACCGTGCCTGCCCTCCACCTACGAAAATCCCCGTAGGGCAGCACACCGTGCCTGCCCTCCTACTTGACCCCGCCCCAAGGGGCGGGGATTGCAGCACACCGTGCGGTTCACTGTACGGAATCCGAAGTCCAAGTTCGTACAGATACAAGACAACCCATCGCCAGAACGTAGAAGGCGCCAGCCAGAAACCGGACGCCGGAGAACCCGATCTCCAGGGCCAGGACGACGGCCAGGATCCCGCCCACGACGGACGCGCATCCGTTCACGGCCCAGGCCCAGGGAACGAGGTTCCGTGGCCCGGCGAGCGTGCGGATCGCCGTGGGGAAGGGGAAGCCGAGGACAAAGCCGAGGGGCGAGAGCACGGCTGTGAGGACGGCGTACCGGACGGCTGTGTTGCTCCCGGAGAACGCCTCGAAGACGGGAGGGAGGACCCAGTTGCTTGCCGCTGACAGGATGGCGGCGAGAAGGAGGACCGGGATGAGAGAGCGGGGGCGGTCGATTGATTCGGAGACGCGGCTTCCCAGGCCTGCCGAAACGAGAAGGCTCGCGAGGACCACGGCAACCGCCGGCGTAGGGTGGTCGAGGAACCGGATCGCCTGCTGGATAAGAGCAATCTCGAGAAGGATGAACCCGAACCCGATCGCGAGAAAATAGCCCAGGACAGCCGCCCTTTCGGACGGGCCGTTAGGAGGATCTTCCCGCCGAAAGGCCAGCGGCAATAGGATCAGGATGGCGCTCGCCCCTCCGGCCAGAACGAGAAGGACCGGGACGATGTATCCCCCCTCGACGAAGATTTGCCATTTATCGCCGGCAATCCGGTAGACCTCGCCCAGGCGGTCACTGCGGAAGAAGTGGAAGAAGAACGGCCTGTCGTCCGTCACGGGGCGGATGTCGAAGGGATAATGATCGTAAAGAGCGTTCCGCTCTGCCGGATTCACGATCCGGCGTGTGAGGTTTTCGTAGATCGGCTCGGGGAAACGGTTGAACCGGTTCGCTTCGGCGGCCGTCATTCCCGGGTAGTACACCAGGTCGAACCCCCTTTGCTCGGAGAACAACTTGATCGTCTCGATGTCGCCGGGCGTCAGGTCCGACGCCTTGAGCAGATGGAGAACCGTCCCCCACGATCGGATGACGGCCAGGCGCATCCAGGGCCGGGCCGACCCCTCCTTTTCCAGGGCTGTGACCAGGAGAGACGTGACGCGCGGGGCGATCCGGGGCGGGGGGAGGAGGTAGTGGCTGATCGCAAGCCACCCTTCCGGTTCCAGATGCGAGATGTATTCCCGTACCGCATCGACCGTCAGGCGGTAGTCCTCACCCAGACCGTAGAGGGCCGACGAGGAAGCGCCCTGGGCCTCGAGCTGGGAGAGATGGATGACGTCGAAGCGCTCTTTCGTTCGGCGAAGAGCGTTCCTCGGCTCGCCGGTAAGCGTTCTGACGCGGGGGTCGAGCAGGATTCCCCCGGACGCCTCTCCAAGCGTGTCCGTCAGAAGGCGGGTGACGAGGGGGTTTGAGAAGGACGCCGTGACCCGCGCCGCGCCTCCCCCGAGCGCCGTGAGGACGTCGAGCCCGCCGCCCGCCTCCGCGACGAACGCCCGTCCTCCGGGCGCGAGGAGGTAGGGAAGGACAGCGGGGAGATCGCGAACGAAGGCGAGGTCCTTCTCGCTGGAGACGCGCGTGACGGCCGTCAGGCGGTCGCCGTCCAGCGTGAGACCCAACTGCGGAGGAAGAGGATCGAGGTGGTTGAGGCTCAACCCCGGCGCGAAGCGGACGAGGGGGGACTCCACGACATCGACCCGAGAGGAGGCGTCCCACCGGGTTTCAACCACGCGGGCGCCGGGGAAGGAGACGAGGGTGGACAGGGTCTTGTAGGGGGAGAGGGGGATGCCTGGCGACGGCACAGCCGAAAGTCCGACGGCCAACAGCGCCGTGAGAGAAAGAACAACCATCCCGGGCCGTGAGCCGGCCCGAAGAGCGAAAAGGAATCCCCCGGCTGACGCGAGGCCGGTTGCGACGATGAGGACAGCCGGGCCGATAACGGGAAAAAGGAGAAGAGGAAGAATGGCGCCGACCGCCGCTCCCGACAGGTCCGCCAGGTAGATCCTCCCCGCTCGCTCTGCGTGCCGGGAAAGGACGAGGGAGAGCGTGAGCCCAGCGAAGAAGAACGGCACGGCCGTCAGGAGGAAGAGGAGGAAGAGAACAGCGGGCTGGGCGGCGTCCCAGGCCAGCCGGGGCGGGTCGACGGGAAGGAGCGATCCCAGGGAGAACGCGGCGGGAATGCCGAGCGAGAAGCCGAAGGCGGTCCAGGGGAGGGTCCTGTCTCCCTTGAGGGGGGCGAGCGGCCCCATGAGGAGCGACCCGCTCGCCCCGTACCCGAGGAGCGCCATGCTCACGACCATAAAGGCGAAGTGGTGCCAGAGGATGACCGAGAAGAGGCGGGTGAGGGAGACCTCCAGGAGAAGGGCGGCGGAAGAGGTGAGGAAGACGCCTAAGTAGAGGAGGAGCGTTCCCGGGGAAGAGCGTGTCTGACCACCGCCGGACATGGGGGGAATATACCACGCCGGCTGTTCTTCTGACGGCTGGCTAGTGCGGTTTCAGCGTGTAAGCCGGCTCCGTGTCACCGGCCGCAAGAAGCAACGGCGGCATCTCGGCGTTCTCGAATCGACGCGGTGTGTCGGCGTTCGACGGGCCGGAACGGCTTTCGCCGATTTCGGCGATCTGCCTCTCGATCTCCTTCTGGATGAAGTCCGCATGCTTTGCGTAATGGAGATAGAGGGCCATGATGTGCAAGGCCGCCTTCGCGTTTCTCGGCCGCGCGGCGAGAATCCGGACGAAGGTCTTCCAGAACGCCCAGGCCGTTCCGCGCGTAAATCCGAGCTTCCGGACGAGGGAAACCAGAACAACGATCTCCCTCGGCCGTCCGCGCATCCGTCCGCGTTGCTTGGCGCGGCGCTTGAGGAGCCGAGCCGCAAGAAGCACCCGCTGGAAGTACCCCTCCGGCGAGTAGAGGCGGCGCAGAACCAGGGCGTAGTCCTCGAGGACTTCTTCCCGAGGACGGAGGGGGACGAAGTTCAGACCGCTCGCGCTCTGCTCGAAGTGCTCCCCGGTGAGTTTCGAGTAGTTCTCATGGAGCCGTCCCTCCCGAGCCAGACGCCGGGCGAGCTGTGTGTTCGGCAGGGCGGTGAGGAGGCCCAGGAGGACCATTGGTATCCCGGCGGCCTCCGCGCAGGTTGCGATCGAGGCCGCGGCCTTGCGGGTCTCCCCGTCGAAGCCGACGATGAAGCCGGCCATCACGACAATCCCGTGCTCATAGATCTTGCGGACGCTCTCGACGATCGGATGGCGGGTGTTCTCCTTTTTCCGCGTGGATAACAGAAGATCCTTGTCCGGCGTCTCGATCCCGAGGAACACGTAGCGGAAGTCAAGGGCCTCCATGAGATTCAGAAGGTTCGGATCGTCGGCCAGATTGAGCGACGCTTGGGTGCTGAAGTAGAAAGGATATCCTCGTTCCCGGCTCCAGGCGAGGAGGCGGGGCAGGAGAGCCGTCACGTTCTTCTTGTTGCCGATGAAGTTGTCGTCCGCGAAGTCCACGTGTCCCCGATACCCCAGCCTGTAGAGGAATTCGAACTCCTTCAATAGTTGTTCGGGTGTCTTTGTCCGGGGCTTCCGGCCGTAGAGCTCGATGATGTCGCAGAACTCGCAGTTGAACGGACAGCCTCGGGAAGTCTGGATTCCGACGAAGATATACTTCGTTAAGTCGAGCAGGTCGAACCGCGGGGCCGGGCTGGTCGTCATGTCCGGCGTCTCCTCGGCGCGATAGATGCCTTGCGCCGCTCCCCGCCGGAAATCATCGAGGAAGGCGGGAACCGTGGCTTCGCCTTCGTCGAGTATGAGGTAATCGGCGGCCGCGTAGACCTCCGGTTGACTCGTCGGGTCCTGCCCTCCGACCGCGACGCGCTTCCCGTGCCGGCGGCAAAGCTCGATCAGCGAGAGAATGTTTCTCTGCTGGGTGATCATCCCGCCCGTCATCACAATGTCCGCCCAGTCCACTAGAGAATCCTCCATCTCTTGGACGTTCAGATCGAGCAGGCGCACTTCCCACTCCCGCGGGAGGAGGGCGGCGATCGTGATGAGGCCGAGTGGGGGGCAGGTGTGGCGGGCGCCCATGATCTCGGCCGTTTCGCGGACGCTCCAGAAGCTGTACGCGAAGAACTCAGGCGCGATGAGCAGGCATTTGGTCACTGGGGTCAAGGGGGGGGTCCTCCCTGAGAGCGTTCATCCTTATGGACGGCTTTTCTGTGCGCTCCAAGATAATTTTACCACATGGGCGGCTCATGCGCTGGTTCCGATCAGTCATACTCCGCCAAAGGTGCCTCCACGATCGCAGTTCCGAGCGGTGTCGGGATTCCTACACCATTTTCCTCCAAACCCCGGAAAACGGCCTAGAATCGTCGGAATATTTTACACTTTCGAGTGTGGCGAGAAAGACACGACATTTTCACTGCTAATTCAATATGTTGCAAGTGCCATTCTTGGCATGGCGACTGCTTGTACTATGCCAGGAACCAAACCCAATCCCCTCAAGAGGAGGATATGCAATGAAGAAGATTCTGGCGGTAGTTCTCGGGCTGATCTTCAGCCTAGCGGCCTCTCAGGCCATGGCTTTCAGCCTTGCCGGCGGTTACACAGGGCCGATCAAGGTCAAGTTCAGCAACTACGAAATGCCGTCTCTCCCATTCGCACTTGGAGAGGGACAGGCGAACGGGACGGAGGACCTGTGGGGAATTCTCTATGTTACAACGATTCTGTCGGACGACGGCAATGATACGATTCTTTGGTCGGGCGGTCCGACCGAGGAGCTCACGGGGATGTTCTACGACCTAGACCTGAACGCGGCAAGGATGTTCGGTCCATTGGTTGAGGTCGATTTTGTGGGTGGCCTGCTGGACATCTACCTCGATGCCACTCCCGATTTCACGGCGGTTGGCGGTCCTGGAGTGCGCTGCGGTCTTGGTTGCTATCCTACCGTGACGGACGGGGGCCTCTTCCTGTCGATGGTATTTACTCCCGGTGTCCACGGGGACGGTACAACACTGCACGGGCTGATTGACAGCATGACACTCCCGATCACCGGACATGGGTCGGGGTTCCTTGCGATCACTGGCGGGAGCCACCAGTACATGTTCGGTCCCAGCGCCCACCAACAGAACGACGTTTGCACGCCGGGGGCGCCCGGATGCATCCCCGTCGGATACGGATGGCCGCTCAAGAGCGAGGATCCCATGCGGATGACGGCGGTTGTTCCAGAGCCCTCCACGATCCTTCTCCTCGGCGCGGGGCTAGCCGGCTTGGGGCT
>CAKKSE010000122.1:0-9514 GCA_919903025.1 Nitrospiria bacterium
TTGTCTATGACCCGGTCCCCTTGGACAAGATACAAGGGACAGGGTGGGGGTGAAGGCTTCGGTGAATCCACAAACGATCTGCAAACCGGAAAGACTGACGACCGACTTCCTCGTCATCGGATCGGGCGTGGCGGGACTGCGCGCCGCGATCGGCCTGGCGGCTCACGGAAACGTCCTCGTCGTCACGAAGGATCTCCCCAGCGTGGGCGCCACGGAGTACGCCCAGGGCGGCGTGGCCGTCGCCCTCTCGGATGAGGACGAGATCGCCTTCCACGTCGAGGACACGCTCAAGGCGGGAGACGGTCTCTGCGACGAGAACGCCGTCCGCGTCATGGTGGAAGAAGGCCCCGCCCGCATCCGGGAATTGATCGACTGGGGCGCGGCGTTCGACCGCGAAGGGGCCGAGCTTGCCTTCACCCGCGAGGGGGCCCATTCGGTGCGCCGGATCGTCCACGCCCGCGGAGATTCCACGGGCCACGAGATTCAGCGCGTCCTTCTTTCCCGGGCGCAGTCCTTCGCCAACGTCGCCCGCATCCCGTTCGCCATGGCCGTCGATCTCGTCGTCGAGGACGGCGTCTGCCGGGGAGCGCTCGTCCTCGAAGAGGAGGGAAACCGCCTCCTGCTCGTCGGGGCCCGCGCCGTCATTCTGGCCACCGGCGGACTGGGCCAGCTCTACCTGCGCACGACAAACCCGCCCGTCGCCACGGGAGACGGCGTCGCCGCGGCCCACCGGGCGGGCGCGACGCTCATGGACATGGAGTTCGTCCAGTTCCACCCGACGGCCCTCTACTACACCAACGCGCCGCAGTTCCTCCTCTCCGAGGCGATCCGCGGAGAAGGCGGAATCCTCCGGAACCTCGCGGGAGAGGCTTTCATGCGCCGGTACGATCCGGCCGCCGAGCTTGCCTCCCGCGACGTCGTCTCCCGCGCCATCTGGACCGAGATGCAGAAAACCCAGTCGTCGAAGGTGTTCCTGGACCTCACCCACCTGGATGCCTCGTTCGTCAGGCGGCGCTTTCCCCAGATTTACGCCACGTGCCTCCGCTTCGATCTGGACCTGACGGAGGACTGGATTCCCGTCTGCCCGGCCGCCCATTACATGATGGGCGGAGTCCGGACGGACATCGGCGGCGCAAGCGATCTGCCGGGCCTCTTCGCGGCGGGCGAGGTTGCCTGCACGGGGGTCCACGGCGCGAATCGCCTCGCCTCCAACTCCTTGCTCGAAGGACTCGTTTTCGGCGCGCGCGTGGCCGAGAGCGCCGCCGGCCGCGCCGCCCGCGCGGCGAGTCCCGCCGGCCTCTCCGCTTCCCCCTCTTTGACCTCCCCGCCGCTCGATCCCGTCCTCGTGGAAAAACTCCGGGCCGGCCTCAGAAAGGGGATGTGGAACCGCGTGGGCATCGTCCGCGAGGCCCGCGGCCTGACGGAAGAAATCGAGGAATTGGACGGGTGGGAGGAAATCGAGGCGGGGAACTACCTGGACAGGCGGACGACCGAACTCAAGAACATGATCACACTCGGCCGGCTCATCACCGCGGCGGCCCTCAACCGCCGGGGGAGCATCGGCGCGCACTTCCGGTCGGATTATCCGGAACGAGGCGAGGCGGACCGTCAGCACCAGATCCAGCGGAAGGAGTCACCAGAGGCGTCTTTCGTTCCTGTCTGACGGATACGGGCTGGGTGGCTGGAAAATGCCATCCACCCATCGACCCATCAACCACGAACATCACCCTGTCTGTCGTTCGGATTGATGAAGACGAACTGAACGACCCCCTCCAACTCGCCGAAGTCCAAGGCGAGACCGTTCAGGAGCGGCTGGCTCAGGGGATCGACGACGACCGTCACGCCGTTGCTCTCGAACGCCGCGTCTCCTTCGCGCGGGTCGTCGAAGCCCATCTGATACTGAATGCCGGAATCCTCCTCCCTCCGGGCGGCGATGCGGAGAGCCATTCCCTCGCATTCGTTCGAAGCCGCCGACACCATCACCGCCTGGGCGGCCGTTTCCGTCACCTCGATCATCGCAAGCCTCCAAACGGCCCGTTCGGAGATCAGGCGATCTTCCCGGTTCGGGCAACGAATGTCTTTAGGAATTCCCGATCGCCTCGATGGAGGGAGGCGCCGCTCAGGAGGATTCCGTGACGAACTCCCCCGGACGATTCGGACGGATCGACCCAGACCACGCTCCCCTCGGCGCTGACGGCGAAGATCGACCGCGCTTCGGGAAAGAAGATCTTGAAGTGGACCGGCGTCCCGATGGGAAGGGGTTCGGGGAAATAACCCATGACCCCTTCCTCGGAGAGGTTTCTCGTGCTCGCCGTCTGCCAAGCCTCGCCCACCGAGAAAACGGAGGGAAGTCTGACTCCGACCCGTTTGAACTTCCGGCGGTCTTCCATCCCTGGCATCCCTGGACTCCTTTCCTTGCGCGTTGAGGAAATGCCTCCCTGCCCCGCCGCGGCCGCCCCCTCCGGCCCTCAGAACCTCAGCCGGCGGGCCTCGGCAGATCCGCCGGCGGTCGGCGGGACGTCCGTGTACATGACCGTTCCGTCCGCCGCCGTCACCCGGAAGATCGGCCGGGATGCGCGGCGCGGGCCGCTGGACACGAGCGTCGCCGGCAGCGGCGAATTCGGATTCCGGTAGTAGTGGAGCACCTTCGTGACGTAGTCCCGCGTCTCGGAGTAAGGCGGGATCCCTCCGTATCGCCTGACCGCTTCTTCCCCGGCGTTGTACGCGGCCAGGGAGAGAGGGACGTTCCCGGCAAAGAGCCCCATCAGGTACTTGAAGTAGCGGACCCCCCCGTCGATGTTCTGGGCCGGATCGAACGGATTCTCGACGCTCATGCGGCGGGCCGTTCCCGGCATGAGCTGCATGAGCCCCTGGGCGCCCTTCCGGGAGACCGCCCTGGAGTTGTAGCCCGATTCCACCCGGATGATCGCCTTCACCAATTCCGGATCGACGTTGTACACGCTCGATTTCGCCCGGATCGTCCGCGCGTGGTCTTCCCGCACCGCCGGCAGGGCGGAAGACCTTCTTCCGCTTGTTCCTTTCTCCTCCCGGACCACGAGCTGATAGTGGGGACCCTTCCTCGCGCTCGAGAAATGGACCACTCCTTCTTCATCGACGTACTTGTAGATATCCGCCTCAGCCGCCGGTGAAAGGACCGCAACAAGAGGCAACCACAGGAAAAACCGAAGAACTTTCACGATACCCCCGCTTTCCAGACCGTTTCCCTTCTATCATCAACTACCATACGGTGGCCCCCCTGTCAACCGACGGGTGGCCCCGCGGATGGCAGGCATGGTGTTGGGCAGGCACGGTGTGCTGCCCTACGGCCGGGTGAGCGAACGAATTTCGTAGGGCGGGTCACCGGACCCGCCAAGATTCCCGCCCGGCCATTAATTATGGGGCGCCTTGACAATACCCGGCTCAAGACCTATACCAAACCCACGTAGGGGGAATCCTGTGGCTAAACGCGACTATTACGACGTGCTGGGGGTCAAACGAGGGGCGTCGGAACACGAGATCAAGAAAGCGTTCCGCAAGCTCGCCCGCCAGCATCACCCCGACCTCAATCCGGGCGACAAGACGGCCGAGCAGCGCTTCAAGGATATCAACCAGGCCTACGAGGTCCTCTCCGACTCCTCCAAGCGGTCCCAGTACGACCGGTTCGGCCACGCCGCGTTCGAGGCCGGGCCCGCGGAAGCAGGCCCCGGATTCCGGCCGGAGGAATTCGCCTTCGGCGCTGGAACGTACCGGGACGTCTTCGGGGATTTCTTCGGCTCGATCTTCGGCGGACCCGGACGGCCCACAGCCGGCTCGGAGACGGGCGCGGATATTTCCTACTCGATGGAGTTGGACCTCGAGGACGCGGTCTTCGGAACGCAGACGATGATTTCTCTTCAGCGCGACGTGGCATGCGGCGACTGCGGCGGAACGGGGGCCGAAAAAGGAACAAAGCCCGAACGATGTGAGACCTGCCGGGGAACGGGCCAAATCACGACGGTCCGCGGTCCGATCCGCCTCTCCCAGACCTGCCCCCAGTGCCGAGGCGCGGGCAGCGTCATCCGAACCCCCTGCAAGTCCTGCCGGGGAACGGGCCGCACCCGGCGCACCGAGCGAGTCCAGGTCAAGATCCCCCCCGGCGTCGACAACGGATCCCGCGTCCGGCTCGCCGGGATGGGAGAGCCGGGACGGGACGGGGGCGCGCCGGGAGACCTCTACATCATCACGCGGATCCGCCCGCACGAGTTCTTCGAGCGGATCGGCGACAACCTTTACTGCGCGATCCCGGTCACCGCCGTGGAAGCCGCGCTCGGCGCGCGGGTCGACGTCCCCACGATCGAGGGGATGGCCTCCCTCACGATCCCGCCCGGCACCCAGAGCGGCAAGCAGTTCCGTCTCCGCGGCAAGGGCGTCCCCCACCTGAAGGGAGGAGGCGCGGGAGACCAGTACGTGACGATCCAGGTCACGACCCCGGAGGATCTCACGGACGAAGCCCGCGAGACTCTCCGAAACTTCCAGAAACTGCACCCGGAGAGCCCCCGGGCGGAAATCCACTTCCGCGGGTTCACGAGACGGACGGCCAGGACATGACAATCGAGGTGTCTGGACGATGAACGGGGATTCGAAAGAGATCAGCTATCTGATCGGACACGTCGCCCGGATGCTAGGCGTCCATCCTCAGACCCTCCGGATCTACGAACGCGAAGGGCTTCTGAGACCGCGCCGATCGGAGCGGAACACGCGCGTCTACTCGGAGATCGACGTTCGCCGGGCAGAGCTGGTCCTGACCCTCACGCGGGACCTCGGAATCAATCTGGCCGGCGTCGAGGTCATCCTCCGGATGCGGGAGCGGATCGAGCGGATGCAGGGAGACCTGGAGCGCTTCTTTTCCTCGTTTCCCGACGAGGCCCGGACCGCTCTCCGCCGCCACCTCCAGGACGAGAAAGCGCTCGTTCCAGTGCCGCCGCGGCGCGTGATCAACGTCGAAGTCGAACGGCCCCGGAAGCCCGCCGCGCCAAAGCGGAAGAACGCAAAACCGGAAAGAGGAAAGAGATGAGATACGACAA
Source organism: Nitrospiria bacterium (assembly GCA_919903025.1). Lineage (GTDB taxonomy): Bacteria > Nitrospirota > RBG-16-64-22 > RBG-16-64-22 > RBG-16-64-22 > RBG-16-64-22. The sequence continues at coordinate 5,064 of CAKKSE010000122.1, forward strand.
GATGACCGTCAAGGTTCAGGAAGCGCTTCATTCGGCCCAGGGAGAGGCCGACAAGCGTCACCACCAGCAGATCGACGTCGAGCACCTCCTCGCCGCCCTGCTCAAGCAGGAAGAGGGCGTCATCCCCGCCATTCTCAAGAAGCTCGGAGCGGACCCGCAGCGCCTCGCCCGGGAGCTCGAGACGGAAGTCGATCGGCTCCCCCAGGTGACCGGTTCGGGGGCCCTCGGACAGATGACGATCGCCCCTCGCCTCGCCGCGCTCTTCGAGAGGGCCCAGCACGAGGCCGACAACCTCAAGGACGAATACGTGAGCGTCGAGCATCTCCTTCTGGCCGCGGTCGAACACGACGGCGCCGCCGGCCGAATCCTGGCGAAGGCCGGCGTCTCCAAAGACCGCGTCCTCGCCGCCATGGTCGAAATTCGCGGAAGCCAGCGCGTCACGGATCAGAATCCGGAAAACAAGTACCAGGCCCTCACCCGCTACGCCCGTGACCTCACCGACCTCGCCCGCCGCGGGAAACTCGACCCGGTGATCGGAAGGGACGAGGAGATCCGCCGCGTGATCCAGGTCCTCTCGCGCCGGACGAAAAACAATCCGGTCCTCATCGGGGAGCCCGGAGTCGGAAAGACGGCGATCGCCGAAGGTCTCGCCCAGCGGATCGTCGAGGGCGACGTCCCGGAGGGGCTCAAGTCCAAGCGCGTCGTCGCCCTCGACCTGGGCGCCCTCATCGCGGGAGCCAAGTACAGAGGCGAGTTCGAGGAGCGCCTCAAGGCCGTTCTCAAGGAAATCACGGAAGCCGAAGGACAGATCATCCTCTTCATCGACGAGCTTCATACGCTCGTCGGCGCCGGCGCGGCCGAGGGGGCGATGGACGCCTCCAACATGCTGAAACCGGCCCTGGCCAGGGGCGAGCTCCGGTGCGTCGGCGCCACGACGCTCGACGAGTACCGGAAGCACGTGGAGAAAGACGCCGCCCTCGAGCGGCGATTCCAGCCCGTGTTCGTCGGCGAGCCGTCCCTCCAGGACACGATCTCGATCCTGCGCGGTCTCAAGGAAAAGTACGAGGTCCATCACGGCGTCCGGATCCAGGACAGCGCCCTCGTCGCCTCAGCCGTCCTCTCGCACCGGTACATCAGCGACCGGCGCCTCCCCGACAAGGCGATCGATTTGATCGACGAGGCCGCCTCCCGGCTGCGGATGGAGATAGACTCCATGCCGGCCGAGCTCGACGAGGTCGAGCGGCGTCTCCGCCAGCTCGAGGTCGAAAAACAGGCCGTCAAGAAGGAGGAGGACGCCGCCTCGAAGGAGCGGCTCTCGAACATCGAGAGCGAGATCGCCGAGATCGGCGCTTCCCGGGACGGGCTCAAAGCGCGATGGGAGAAAGAGAAATCAGCCATCGCCGCCATCCGGAGCCTCAAGGCAAGAGTCGAGGAAACGCGGCTCGGCGCCGAAAAGGCCGAGCGCGAGGGGGACCTGGGCCGGGCGGCCGAGCTCAAATACGGAACGCTTCCTTCGCTCCAAAAGGACCTCGAAGCGGAGAACGCCCGCTTGCGGGAGGTCCAGGCCGGCGGCGCCCTTCTCAAGGAGGAGGTGGACGAGGAGGACATTGCCGAGATCGTCTCGCGGTGGACGGGGATTCCCGTCACGCGAATGCTGGAAGCGGAGATGCAGAAGCTCCTTCGGATGGAGGAACGCCTCCGAGCGCGGGTCGTCGGGCAGGACGAGGCCGTCGAGGCCGTCGCCAACGCCGTGCGGCGGGCGCGCGCCGGCGTCCAGGACCCGAACCGGCCGATCGGATCGTTCCTCTTCCTGGGGCCGACGGGCGTCGGAAAAACCGAGTTGGGACGCGCCCTCGCCGAATTCCTCTTCGACGACGAGCAGGCGATGGTGCGCCTCGACATGAGCGAGTACATGGAGAAGCACACCGTCGCCCGTCTGATCGGGGCCCCTCCCGGCTACGTGGGATACGAGGAAGGCGGACAACTGACCGAGGCCGTCAGGCGCCGCCCTTACTCCGTCATCCTGTTCGACGAGGTGGAGAAGGCGCACCCCGACGTCTTCAACGCTCTGCTCCAAATACTGGACGACGGGAGGCTCACCGACGGCCACGGCCGGACCGTGGACTTCAAGAACACGGTCGTCATCATGACGAGCAACGTGGGAAGCCAGTTCATCCAGGACCTGGGGAGGGCCGACGAGGCCGAAATGCGCCGCCGCGTCCAGGAAACGCTCAAGGCGACCTTCCGGCCGGAGTTCCTCAACCGGATCGACGACATCATCGTGTTCCACGCCCTGACGGACGATCAGCTCGCCCGGATCGTGGAGATCCAGCTCGGACGCTTGTCGAAATATCTCGCGGACAGGAAAATTTCGGTAACGCTCACGGACGCCGCGAGGTCGCTCATCGCCCGCGAGGGGTACGATCCCCACTTCGGCGCCCGGCCGATCAAACGGGCGATCCAGCGGCTCGTCCAGAACCCGCTGGCCACGCGGATCCTCGCGGGCGAGTTCCGGGACGGGGACACGGTGGAAGTGGACGTCGAAGCCGGCGCGCTCGTCTTCCGCCGCGTGCTCGCCGCCCAGCCAGCGTGAGAGCCGTTCGGAGTTTTGAGTTTCGAGTTTCGAGTTGTTCGAGGGGACCTGATTCCCTCCCTTTCAACGGGAGGGCCAGGGCGGGGATGGCCCGCGCGGCGGATCTGCTCTGGAGTGCATCGGAGCAAATCGCAAACGGAGTATACCCTGATGCGTGCGAGGGCGCGAGCAATGATTGGCCCGACACCTTTGATCTCCGTTACAGGTGTGCGTGAATTGATATCCATAAGACCCTCATGAGACTGTGCCATACTTCGTTGGCAGTAGACGAAGCGGCCCTTGTGTGGTGAAGTCGTTCTTGGAAGAGATCAAACCCACACGTAAAAGAGCTACTTCATGAAAAGGGTCCGGATCGGACAGTCGGGCCATCGGGGACGTCGGGGACATGGGGGTGTCTCCGTGATTTTGCCGCACGCTACCAACGCCCAGCGGGTTTGTCAAGGAGACATCACTACTTGAGATTCCCAGACATCGAGGTTCTTGAAGCGGACTTACACTTCAAGAAATCTCCCCCATCCCCTCTCTTCCAAGGAGGGGTGATTTCTGTTGCCCCCTTCCCCCTCCCCTTTCAGCGCTCGCCTCACCCGATCCTTGCGAGGTCGAGGGCGGGCCAGCGTTTGGAGAGCGCCTGAGCCAAGGGAAGATGCTCCGCCTCCGTCAGGCCGGGATCGCTCGCCACGATCTCGAAGGCGATCGTTCGGATCCGCTCGATCAGCTTTCCGTCGCGCAGGAGGTTCGCCGCGCGCAGTTCCGGGATCCCCGATTGCCGCGTCCCTAGGATCTCCCCCGGACCGCGGAGAACCAGGTCCTCCTCGGCGATCACGAACCCGTCATCCGTTCGGACCATAGCCGAAAGGCGCGCGCGCGCCTCCTCCGAGAGGTACTGCGCCGCCAGCAGGTAACAGACTCCCCCGTGCTCTCCCCGTCCGATCCGGCCCCTCAGTTGGTGCATCTGGGCCAGGCCGAACCGCTCGGCGTGTTCCAGGACCATGACGCTCGCGTTCGGCACGTCCACGCCGACCTCGATCACGGTGGTCGCGACGAGAACCCGGACGGCCCCCGCGGCGAAGCCGCTCATGACGGCATCCTTCTCCGCCGACGACATTCGCCCGTGGACGAGGCCGACCTTGTACTCCGGGAACACGGACTTCGCCAGACGGTCGGCGGTCTGAACGGCCGCCTTGAGGTCGCTCTTCTCGCTCTCCTCCACGAGGGGGCAGATCACGTACGCCTGCCGTCCGGCCGCCAGCTCCTGCCGGACGGCTTCTTCAAGCCGGCGGCGCTGAGATTCGTACAGCAGGAGCGTCCGGACCGGTCTTCGCCCGGGCGGCTTTCCGTCGATCACGGAGACGTCGAGGTCGCCGTACGCCGTCATGGCGAGCGTCCGCGGGATCGGCGTCGCCGTCATGACGAGGACGTCCGGCGTCCATCCTTTCCGCTGAAGCGTCGCCCGCTGGATCACGCCGAACCGGTGCTGTTCGTCGACGACGGCGAGGCCCAGGGCGCGGAACGCGACGTCGTCCTGGATCAGGGCGTGCGTCCCGACGGCGATCGGAACCGCGCCGCCGGCCAACCCTTCAAGAGCGGCCTCCCGCTCCTTCTTCTTCATTCCGCTCCGCAGGAGGGCCAGCGGAACGCCGACCGGCTCCAGGGCCCGCCTCAGATTCCGCGCGTGCTGATCGGCCAGGATTTCCGTCGGCACCATGAGCGCGGCCTGATAGCCGCTCTCCACGGCCGTCAGCATGGCCATGAGCGCCACCACGGTCTTCCCCGATCCCACGTCCCCCTGAAGGAGCCGGTTCATCGGGTGGGGCGATGTCATGTCGGACGCGATCTCGCCGATCACCCGTTCCTGGGC
>CAKKSE010000122.1:9614-23009 GCA_919903025.1 Nitrospiria bacterium
GGGACCGAGGAGGTCAGGTCGTTCAGGATCGTCCGGATCTGGCGGGAAGTCAGGCCCGCCGTCTCCCGGTAGATCGGAACGATCCGCCCCGCGTGGATGCTCTCGTCGGGCTCCCCCGGCTCGAGGACGTCGTACTCCGGATTCTCCATCTGGAAACCGGCGTGACCCGGACGCGGCTGGACCACGCCTCCCAGGATCACCTTTTGGCCCGCCTTGAAGACCTTGTCCAGATAGGCTTGGTTGAACCAAACGGCGGTCAGGTAGTCGCGGCCGTCGAACAGGATCATTTCGAACAGCTTCATCCTCTTTCGGGGCGTGACGGTCACGCCCTTCGTGAGGACCTCGCCCGCCACTGTCTCGAACCGTCCGGACCGGAGATCGCGGATCGGCTTGAGCCTGCCCCGGTCCTCATACCGCCGGGGAAAGAGAGCCAGCAGATCGGCCACGGTCTCGACGCCGATCCGGCTGAACAGCTCGGCGCGTCGCGGGCCGATCCCTTTCACGTACTGGACTTGGGACTCCCCGGTGACGCGCATCCCCGCCGCCGCCTTGGCCGGCGTTCCCGCGGCGGGATGCCGCGCTCCATCGGCCTCTCCCGGCTGGGCCGCCGTCCCCCCGATGGGAGAAGGAGTGCCCGCGTTCTCCGATTCGTCGATGATGTCGAGCGCCGCCTTGGCCCGCTCGCGGCGCCCCTCGGCCGGGAGCGCATCGAATCCTTCAAGCAGGACGAGCAGTCTGGCCCATGCCGCCTCCTCCTTCGGAAGCGGCTTCCCGGCCGCTTCGAACCTCTGCCGGACGAATTTTTCCATCCCCTGGACGACGGAGGGGTGCCGCACGGCGTACTCCAGGGGCACGCGCAGGGCCGAGACCGAACCCTCGGAGGATGCTGGTGAATGAGTTCTTGTCATTCGGCGAGGAGTGTGGTAGGTTTACATCCCATTTTGGCGCAAGATCGTTCCATGAAGGAGATCCGAATCATGCCACGCACTTGCGAGATCTGCGGAAAAGGCCATCAGGTCGGCTGCAACGTCAGTCACGCCCATAACAGGACCAAGCGAAGATTCCGGCCCAACCTTCAGGAGGTCCGCGCCTTTGTGAACGGCGGCGTTCGCCGAATGCTCGTCTGCACCCGCTGTATCCGCTCCGGAAAGGTCCAGAAACCCGCCTGACACAAGTTCGGAGTTCGGAGCTTAGGGTTCGGAGTCACGAGCCCAGGGACACAACGCGACCCCGTCCGCTTCCTGCTCCGAACTCTCCACTCCGAACTTCGCACTCGCTTCCCTACCCCTCCGCCCCGCCAATGTTCTTCATTCTCTTGACCGACCGGACCCCCTTGAGGCCCTGGATTTTCCCGATCACCTGCTCGAGCTGACCCAGGTCTTTCACCTCGATCACGAAATCAAGCGTCCCGCGGCCGTCCCCGGTCGTTGAGACCTTCGCGTTGGCGATGTTCGACTCCGCCGACGTGATCGCGGCCGTCACCGCCGCCAGCATCCCGGGCCGGTCTTCGACCAGCACGGAGATGGAGACCGGACGCGCCGCCATCCCCGCCGCCTCCCAATCCACCTCGACCCACCGATCCGGGTCGATATCCAGTTCGAGATTCGGGCAGTCCCGCGTGTGGACCGTCACGCCCCGGCCTCGCGTGATGAAACCCGCGATCGGGTCGCCGGACACGGGATTGCAGCACTTCGCGAAGTGGATCAGCATATCCTCCACGCCGCCCACCTTGACCCCCGACACGGACGGCCTGGGAGTCCGGCGAAAGATCTTGCGGAGGATCGCCGTCCCGACCTCGGCCGGCGACGGACCCGCGCCCGGGAAGAGACGGTTCATCACCTGGTTGGCCGAGACCTTCCCGTACCCGATCCCGGCCAGGAAGTCGTCGATCGCCGCGAACCCCATCTCCTTGAGAACCTGCATCTTCTCGGCGTCCTTTTGGACGGCGGCGAGACTCGCGTCGCGCTTCTTCAGCTCCCGCTCGATGATCTCCCGGCCCAGGGCGATGCTGCGGTTCCGCTCTTCCGTCTTGATCCAGTGCTTGATCCGCGTCCGCGCCTTCGGCGTCTTGACGAACTTGAGCCAATCGCGCGAGGGGACGTGTCCCGTCTGTGTCAGGACTTCGACCGCGTCCCCTGTCTTGAGCTCCGCCTTGAGCGGAACGATCCGCCCGTTCACCTTGGCGCCCACGCACTGGCGGCCGACGTCCGAGTGGATCGCGTATGCGAAGTCGATCGGCGTCGAGCCCCGGGGCAGCTCCTTGACGTCCCCCTTGGGCGTGAAGATGTAGACGACGTCCGGGAAGAGGTCCATCTTGACCGTGTCGAGGAACTCCTTGGCGTCGGAGAGGTCCCTCTGCCACTCCACCATCTGCCGGAGCCAGTTGAACTTCTCCTCCGCCGCCGCCTCGATCGATCCCCGCTCCTTGTACCGCCAATGGGCCGCGATTCCTTCCTCCGCCAGCCGGTGCATCTCCTCCGTTCGGATCTGGAACTCGACGCGCTCGCCGCCCGGCCCGATGACCGTCGTGTGGAGCGACTGATAGAGGTTCGATTTCGGCACGCCGATGTAGTCCTTGAAGCGGCCCGGGACGGGCGTCCAGACGGAGTGGACCATGCCCAGGATGGCGTAGCAATTCACCTTCGAGTCGGTCAGTATCCGGAGGGCGATCAGGTCGTATACCTGCTCGAAGGGGATCCCCTGGCTCTTCATCTTCTGGTAGATCGAGTAGAGATGCTTGGGACGGCCGCTGACATCGCCCTGGAACCCGAATTCGCTCAGCCTCTTCCGGACGATCTCCGTCAGGTCCTGGATGTACCCCTCGCGCTCCTCCCGGCGCTTGGAGATCTTCTGCACGAGGTCCCAGTACGCATCCGGCTCCAGGTGCTGGAACGCCAGATCCTCCAGCTCCCACTTGATCCGCCCGATTCCCAGGCGGTTCGCGAGCGGCGCGTAGATGTCCAGCGTCTCCTGGGCGATCGCCCTTCGGCGCTCGGGAGGAAGATGCCGGAGGGTGCGCATGTTGTGAAGGCGGTCGGCCAGCTTGATCAGAATGATCCGGATGTCCTTGGACATCGCCAACAGCATCTTCCGGAAGTTCTCGGCCTGGGCCTCCACGCGGGTCTTGAACTCGATCCGGGCGATCTTCGTGAGCCCGTCGACGATGAACGCCACCTCGTCGCCGAAGAGGGAGCGAAGCTCGGCCTCCGTCGCAACCGTATCCTCGATCGTGTCGTGCAGGAGCCCCGCCGTGATCGTGACGACGTCGAGCTTGAGGTCGGCCAGGATGTCCGCCACCTCGATCGGATGGGTCATGTACGCCTCGCCCGACAGCCGGATCTGCCCCTGGTGGGCCCTGGCCGAAAAGACGTACGCCTTCCGGATGAGCTCCACGTCAGCGTCCCGGTTGTAGCCCAGGACCCTCTCGACGACGTCTTCAGACCGAACGACCGCTTGCGGCATTTCTGTCCCCTTGATCTCTAATCCTTATTCCCTACCCCGCGGCTTTTCACGTCTTTCAGCTCGAGCTGAACGCTCCGCGAGCCGTTCCACTCGTTGATCCCGCACGTGAACGCGAGATCCACGCGGGCCCCCCGGGCCAGTTCCGCCGCCCGAGGTGCGAACTTCCAAGCGATTCCGCCCAGCCGGCGCGATCCCGCCTCGACCCAGAACTTCACGTGCTTCTCCTTCAGAACGCTCGTGGACAGAACGACGGCGTTCCGCAGGACGAGGACGGGCTCCGGGTTCCCGACGCCGAACGGCGCGAACCGCTCGATCTCCTCGGCAAAGTTCATCGAGATTTCGTCGGCCGAGAGGGGCCCGTCGATCTTGAGGCGCGGCCGGAAACCGTCCTCTCCCATTTCCCGGGAGGCGATCTCCGAAAGGCGCCCGGCCAGCTCCGGGATGCGCTCTGTCCTCACGGTCACGCCGGCCGCGTACCGGTGGCCGCCGAACTTCTCAAGCAGTCCGTCGCACTCGCACAAGGCCGCGTACAGATCAAACCCCGGAATGCTTCGGGCCGACCCTTTTCCCGCGTCGTTCGAAAGGGAGATGAGGAGCGTCGGCCGGTGAAACCGCTCCGCCACCCGCGCCGCGCCGATTCCGATGACGCCAGGATGCCACTCCTCCGAGCCGAGGACGATGGCCCCCGGGAGTTCGGACAATTTCTCCACCATTCCCACGGCATCCCCGACGATCTCTTCCTCCATCGCCTGGCGCTCGCGGTTCAGGCCGTCCAGGACACCCGCAAGCGCCGCCGCCTCCGCTTCGTCCTCCTCGAGGAGAAGCTCCACGCTCGTCCCGGCCGTCCCCACCCTTCCCCCAGCGTTGATCCGCGGGCCGAGATAGAAGCCCACGACGCCCGCCGTGATCGGCCGCCTGTCGCACCCGGCCGCTTTGACGAGCGCACGCACGCCGAGTCGGTCCCCCGACCCGATTCGCGCCAGGCCCTGTCGGACCAGCCCCCTGTTCCACCCGGTGAGCGGCGCCATGTCGGCAACCGTTCCGAGCGCCACGAGGTCGAGGAGCGAATCATGAGGAAGACCGCCCCCGAGCCGGTCGATGAGCGCCCGCGCCAGGACGTACGCCACGCCCACACCCGCGAGGGTCGAGCCCCGCGGCCATCCGCCTCCGGCGGACTCCGGAAGGGATGGATGGAGAATGGCGAAGGCCCCGGCCGGCGGACCCGCGCGGGGGATCTCGTGATGATCGGTCACGATCACGTCAATCCCGAGGCCCGCGGCTGCGGTGACCGCTTCCGCGGCGCCGATTCCGTTGTCGACCGTCACCACAACCGAGGCGCCCGTCTTCCGGATCGCCTCGATGGAAGAGGCCTGCAATCCATACCCCTCTCCCAGGCGATCGGGAATCCGCCAGACCGCGTTGATCCCCACAGCTCGAAAAACGGAGACGAGGAGGGCCGTTCCCGTCACACCGTCAACGTCGTAGTCTCCGAAGACGAGGACCGTTTCGGCGCCGGCCTTCGCCCGCGCGAGACGGTCGACCGCCGCCGCCATGCCCGGAAGAGCGGATGGGTCGTCCTCCGGCTCGGCCGAAGGCGTCAGGAATTCGGCGATCCCGGCCCGTTCCGTGAGGCCGCGGGAGACGAGTATCCGGGCGGCCGCCCGGGAGAGGCCGTGGTCGCGCGCGATCTCCCGTTCGAGGTCGGGGCGAGGCTCGGAAACGATCCAGATCCGATCGGACACGGAACCCCCATTCTGGGGTCCAATGTCCGGCGTCAAGCCGGCTCAGGTCTTATCTCTCACCAGATAGGGAGCAACGACCGGACCTTGGACCCCGGGCGCTTCGAAATTACTATAACACAGCGGCAAGGGGCGATTCCAGGCGCGGCCGGCTGTTAACGAGAACGTGGACGTTCACGTCAAGCGGATAGGAGCGTCCGTGCCGCCGGAGGGGGAAGTCCGATTCGTCGTGATAACCGACAAGCAGTACGCGAGGATCGTAACATTCATGGAGAAAAAGCGCCAGCCGTGCGCCAGTTGCCTTCCCAGCTCGAACTTTTCTAGCGGGCGAAAAAGAAAAGGCCCCGATTTCGCGGGGCCTTACGCAGAGGGTAGTGTAGAAAATCCCGAATCGGCCGCAAACCGCAACATGACGCGACCCGTTCCGGGCCAGCCGGCGAGCCGCATCACGCTCAGCGGTAGACCTCCCGCCGGTGGCCCACCCTCAACACCAGAACCAGGAGTTGCCCTCGGTCGAGGGCGTAGATGATCCGATAACTCCCCACGCGAAGGCGCCGAAGCCCTTCCCACTGGCCCTCGAGCGCAGTCCCCAGGAACGGATCTTTCGCCAGCCCCTCCACGGCCTCGACAACCCGTGCGCGATGCGGCCGGTCGAGCTTCGCGAGCTCCTTGAGGGCCCTCTTCTCCCAGCTAATCGCCCAGGAGATCACGCTTCACCTGGTCGTGCGTGACCCATTCGGCATTGGGATCGCGCAAGCGTTCCAGCGCGACATCGAGATCCGCGCGCTCCGCCAGGTAGAAACGGAGCGCTTCCGCGACGATGTGACTTTGCGACTGATGGAGATCCTTCCCCGCCCGCTCCAGCCGGGTGGCGAGGTTCTTCGGCACACGCACGAGCATCTGTTTGTAGACCACGCCGATCCTCCGCTTTGGGGGTTTATGATATATTACTATATCATATTGTTCCGCGAAGATCGACTTCCACCAGAACGGATGGAGAACGGCCTTTGTACTGCCAACCTGCTGCCCCATCCACCCTTCAACCTGTCACGCCATCCGGGGGGCGGGGCGGCGCTCCGCGGCGCGGACCTTCCAGACGACGATGATGGGCGAAGCCAGATAGACCGAAGAGTAGGTCCCGACGATCACGCCCATGAAGAGGGCGAGGGCGAAATCGTACGTCACCTCTCCGCCAAAGAGAATAAGCGCAGCGAGGACGAGAAGGACCGTTGAGGACGTGACGATCGTCCTGCGGAGCACCTCGTTGATGCTCTTGTTCACCGTCTCGGCGAGCGGGACCTTGGCCCGCAGTCTGAGGTTCTCGCGGATCCGGTCGAAGACGACGACCGTGTCGGTGAGGGAATACCCCGCCAGCGTGAGGAGGCTGGTCACAACGAGAAGGTTGAACTCCCGCCCCATGAGAAAGAAAATCCCCAGGACGGCCAGGACATCGTGGAACGTGGCGATCGCCGCCGCCACCCCGAACTTCCATTCGAACCGGAAGGCGATGTAGACGAAGATCCCCAGCAATGAGATGAAGACCGCCCATAGGGCGTCCTTCTGGAGCCGCCGGCCGACGCTGGGGCCGATCTCCGTCGTCCCTTCGACCGTTGCCTTGTTGTCCTTGAACCCTTCCTGCAGGCGCTCGACGAGCGTCTTCGTCATGGGCCCCATGTCTTCTTGGTGCGTCTTGAGCCGGACAAGGAGGCGGTTCGCCTCGGCGAACTGCTGGAGATCGGCCGGGGGAAGGTTCCCTTCCCTCAGGATCTCGCGCGCCTTCTCGATCGACACGTCCTTCTCAAAGCGGAGCTGGATTGTCACGCCCCCCGCAAAGTCGATCCCGAGGTTCGCCGCCCCGCGGGCGATCTGGACGACGGCGAAGAGCCCGATCATGGCCAGGGTCGACGAAATGAGGAAGGTCAGCTTCCGCTTGCCGATGAAATCGAAATGCGTCGTGCCGATAATATCCATGAAACCTCCAATTCAGTTCGGAGTTCGGAGTTCAGGGTTCGGAGCAGAGGCGATCGGAAGAGCGGAATCCCCGGTGCAACGGTCAGTCCTTGACTCCGAACTCCCGACTCCGAACTCCCCACTGCCTTTCAGATGCTCAGCCTCTCCAGCCTTTTCCGGCTCGTGATGAAGTCGAAGACGACCTGCGTCCCCACGAGCGCGGTGAAGAGATTGATCAGGATCCCCGCCGACAGCGACACGGCGAACCCCTTGATCGGGCCGCTCCCGAACTGGAACAGAACGGCCGCCGTGATGAGCGTCGTCACGTGGGAGTCGATGACCGTCGTGAAGGCGCGGTCGTACCCCGCCTCGATCGCCGCCCGGACGGTCTTCCCCAGACGGAGTTCCTCCTTGATCCGCTCGAAGATGAGGACATTCGAATCCACGCCCATGCCCATCGTCAGGATGATCCCGGCGATGCCCGGGAGCGTGAGCGTCGCGTTGAACATCGCCAGGACTCCCAACAACATGATGACGTTCAGCATCAGAGCCGCGTTGGCGATCAGCCCGGACATCCGGTAGTAAAGGATCATGAACGCGACGACGAGCAGGGCCCCGACGATCGATGCCTTGACGCCTTTCTGGATCGAATCGGCGCCCAGCGTCGGCCCCACGGTCACGTTCTGGAGGATCGAGACCGGCGCGGGAAGCGCCCCGGCCCGGAGAATGATCGCCAGGTCCTTCGCCTCGTCCATCGTGAACCGGCCGGTTATCTGCGCTTGGCCGCCCGCGATCCGTTCCCGGATGACGGGCGCGGAGTAGACGTTCCCGTCGAGGATGATCGCCAAGCGCTCCTTGGTGTGGTCCCCCGTGATCTGGGCGAACCGATCCGCGCCGACGGAGTTGAACGAAAGCGAGACGTACGGCTCGTTGTACCGCTGGTCGATCGAGACGCGGGCGTCGGCCACGGCCTCGCCGGTCAGGAGGATGGGCTTCTTGACGACGAAGGGAACCTCCGAGCGTTCGCCCGTCCGCTTGTCGAACGTCCGCTGGTAGACGAACTCGCTTCCTTCCGGGACCTCCCCCTTGAGCGCCCTCTCGACGGACGCCTTCTCGTCCACCAGCTTGAATTCCAGGACGGCCGTCTTCCCGATCAGGTCGAGCGCCCGCTTCGGGTCCTTCAATCCCGGAAGCTGGATGACGATCTCGCGGTCTCCCTGCCGCTGGATGAGCGGCTCGGCCACGCCGAACTTGTCGATACGGTTTCTCAGCACCTCGAGAGCCTGCGAGGCGGAGAAGTCCCGGATCGTCTTGATGTAGCGGTCGTCCAGTGAGAAGAGAAGTGCCCCCTCTTCCCGTCCCCCCTTCTTGATCTCGCCAAACCTGTCCAGGATTTCCTTTTCCACGGGTTCCGGAGCCTGCCCCTCTGACAGGGCCACCCTGAGCGTCGTCTGGCCCGTCTTGTCAACCGTTTCGAATCGGAAGTTCTTCTCCTTGAGCCTGTCCGTCACGGCGAGAGCCAGCCGCTGTGTCGCGTTGTCCACGCCCTTCTCAACATCGACCGAGAGAAGAAGGTACATCCCCCCCTGCAAGTCGAGTCCCAGGGCGATCTTGGGAATCGAGTCCCGCCACCAGGAGGGAAGGCGCTCCCCAAGGGGCGTTGACGGGAGGAAGAGAACGGCGGCCGCGAGGGTGAAGAACCCGACGAGCCCGAAGCGTATCTGGAGGCTTCGCTTCATGCCGTCACTCTTCATCCGATCCGCGGAGACCGGCGATGTGGCTTCGTGCAACCCGCACACGCACGTCCTTCGCGATCTCGATGGTGAGAACGTTGGCCCCCAGCGCGGTGACTTGTCCGATCAGGCCGCCGACCGTGATGATCCGGTCTCCCTTCTTCAGGTTGTCGAGCAGCGCCTTATGATCCTTCGCCTTCTTCTGCTGGGGCCGGATCAGCAGAAAGTAGAAGATGCCGAAAATGACCACGATGGGGAGGAAGCTCATCACGACACCCATCGTCCCTTCCGGACCGCCGCCCCCGCCCGATGGCAGGGCCATCCCGAGAACATTCATCCATCCAAGCATTCGTCGTCCTCCTTTTGAGAGCGGAAATGGCTCAAGAACTCCAGATATCGTCCCTCCATGATCGCCGTCCTCGCCTCGCGCATCAGCGACAAGTAGACATGGAGATTATGGATCGTGAGGAGCCGCATCGCGAGGATCTCCTTCGCCGTGAAGATGTGGCGTAGATAAGCCCGCGAGTAGTGCCGGCACGTCTCGCACGAGCATGCCTCGTCGATCGGGCCCGGATCGTCGGCGTACCGAGCGTGCGTGATGATCATCCGGCCCCTCCTCGTAAACAGGAACCCGTTCCGCGCGTGGCGGGTCGGCATCACACAGTCGAACATGTCCACGCCGCGCGCGATCCCCTCCACCAAATCCTCGGGCGTCCCCACGCCCATCAAATAACGCGGCCTGTCGGAAGGAAGGACGCCTGCGACGGCCTCCGTCATCTCGACCAAGTCCCTCTTCGGCTCGCCGACGGAGAGGCCGCCGATGGCGTACCCGTCGAACCCGATCTCGACGATCTTCTCCGCGTGCTCCCGTCTGAGATCGCCTTCCGTCCCGCCCTGGACGATTCCGAAGAGGGCGGCGTCCGTCCTCGTCCTCGCCTCCTTGCAGCGCGCCGCCCAGCGCGTTGTCCGCTCGCAGGCCTCGGCGACCATTCCGCGCGCCGCGGGGTACGGGGGGCATTCGTCGAAGGCCATCATGATGTCCGAGCCCAGCGCTTCCTGGACCTGGATCGCGGTCTCCGGCGTGAGGCGGTGCCTCATCCCTCCGTCCAGGTGGGATTGGAACGTGACGCCGTCGTCGTCGATCCGGCGAAGCTCCCCCAGCGAGTAGACTTGGTATCCGCCGCTGTCCGTCAGGATCGGGCGCTCCCAGTTCATGAAGCGATGGAGACCGCCCAGCCGCGCGATCCGCTCGTGCCCGGGACGGAGGAACAGGTGATACGTGTTCGCCAGGACGACTTCCGCGCCCAGCGACTTGAGTTCCCCCGGCGTCATGGCCTTGACCGTCCCCTGCGTGCCGACGGGCATGAAGACCGGCGTATGGATCAGGCCGTGCCGCGTCCGGACCGCGCCCGCCCGCGCGCCAGTGGAGTCGACGCGATCCAGGGAGAAACCGAACGCGGACGGATCGGCAGACGCTACACGCCCCACTCTCTTGTTCTCCCTTTCAACAACCGCATTCACCGAGTTCCCCGCCTTCTCACCCCCACCCTACCCTCCCCCGTCAAGGGGGAGGGGGCCTTCAATCCGGCGACCCGTTCTTATCCTCCCCCCTCGCGGGGGAGGATCAAGGTGGGGGGGTTCCCCACTCGCCGATTCACCCATTCACCGACTCGTTCACATCCTCTCCGGCGCCGTGACGCCGAGAATCCCGAGCGCCCTTCCGATGACGACCTTGAGACCCTTCATGAGGTGAAGCCGGGCGTGAGTCAACGCGAGATCGTCGCCGATGATCCGATGCTTGTAATAGTAGGCGTGCAGCGTCCCCGCGATCTCCTGCAAGTACGTCGTCAGCCGGTGCGGCTCCCGCGCGAGGGCGGCCTTTTCGATCAGCTCCGGGAAGGCGGCGATCTGCTTCGCCAGCGCCACCTCCTCGGGAAGCGCGAGAAGCGAGAGATCCGCCTCCGCGATCGGAGGAAGAACGATCCCCCGGTCTGCCGCCTGCCGGAAGAGCGAGCAGAGCCGCGCATGGGCGTACTGGACATAGTAGACGGGGTTCTCGGCCGACTGCTTCTTGACAAGCTCCAGGTCGAAGTCGAGATGACTGTCCGACCGTCGCGTGAGAAAAACGTACCTGGCCGCGTCCTTGCCCACCTCCCGGACTACCTCCGAGAGCGTCACGAACTCCCCTTCCCGCTTTCCCATGGCCACCGGCTGGCCTTCCCGAAGGAGATTGACTAGCTGGACGAGAAGGACCTCGAACTTCGCCGGATCGCGCCCCAGCGCCTGGACGACCGCTTTCATCCTTGGGATGTAGCCGTGATGGTCGGCGCCCCAGATGTCGATCACCCGGTCGAACCCTCGGAGGAACTTGTCCTCGTGGTAGGCGATATCCGACGCGAAGTAGGTCATCTCGCCGTCCTGCTTGATCACGACCCTGTCCTTGTCGTCCCCGAAGCGGGACGTGGCGAACCACTGCGCCCCGTCCTTGTCGTACATGATCCCCTGCTCCCGGAGGCCGGCGAGCACATGATCGACCTTGCCCTCCCGATACAGGCTCTCCTCCGAGAACCAGTCGTCGAACGAGACACCGAAGGCGTCCAGGTCCCGTCGGATCTCGGCCAGGATCGAATCCTTCGCAAAAGACACGACGAAGGGAAGCAGGTCCTCCAGCGGACGCGAGGCGAGTCCCGCCCAATCCTTCGCGCCAAGGCGGTCTGCCGCCCCGGCCATGCCTTCCTCAACGAACGACCTCGCGATGTCCCGGATGTAGGCTCCCTTGTACCCCTCTTCCGGAAACGGGTAAGGCGTCCCCTGCAGCTCGCACGCGCGCGCCCAGACCGACTCCCCCAGAAGGCGAACCTGCCGGCCGCGGTCGTTGATGTAGAACTCCCGCTGAACACGATACCCCGCGAACGAAAGGAGTTTCGCCAGGGCGTCCCCCACGGCCGCGCCGCGCCCGTGCCCCACGTGCAGAGGACCCGTTGGGTTGGCCGAGACGAATTCCACCTGGACCTTCTCGCCGCGCCCCGCATCCGATCGGCCGTACTCCGGGCCGGCTTCGGCCGCGTCGCGGAGGACGGAGGTCCAGTACCTGTTCCGGAGAAAGAAGTTAATGAACCCCGGCCCGGCGATCTCCGTCTTCTCGATGATCGCGGCTTCGTCCCGGATGTTCCGGACGAGGATCTCGGCGATCTCGCGCGGCTTCCTTTTCTCGGAGGAAGCAAGGACCATCGCCACAGTCGTCGCGAGGTCTCCATGCCCCTCCTCCCTGGGAGCGGACACGATGATCGGCGGCTCGGCGGAAACCTTCAGCTCCTCCCGGCGGCGCGACTCTTCGAGCGCGCCCCGGATGAGTTCGACAACGGCGTTTTTCATTTCCCTTCGTTGGCCGAGGAAACAGTCCGGAAAAAAGAACGTGGCATTATAAAGCGGGGCGGACGGAAGTCAATTAAATTCCTGAAACTACAAGACTTTTCGGACAAGCCAGCACGCGGAACATGCGGTCAGGAAGCTCGGGGAATGTCCTCGACCCAGAGGACATGCGGTCCCTGACGTCCTTCGCTGTGTGTGTCGTAAAGTCTGCGGTCAGCGGTCACAAGGGGACACCGTGCAACCATCGCGAGAGCGACGTACAGGCTGTCGTAGATCGTGCTCCGGCTCCGACAACCGATTTCGAGGGCAACCGGCATCAAGGATCGAGACTCCCAGATCTGCAACGGAACCGCTTCGAGGGCGCTGAGGATTTCGACGGCCTTCCTCTCGCCGACCTCTCCCTTCAATACACGCTTCCAAAGAACGTTTCCCACCTCGGGAAACAGCAGATCCGGGGCCAGCAGACGCCGGGACGGATCCAGGAGACGCTGTGCCGCCGCGCCGTGAGCCTCGGGCAGATACCACTTGGCCGCGATGCTGGCGTCAACGACGAACGCCTTCAACTTCAACGTTCGCGGTCTTCGCGGATCAGGTCGGCGCTGTCGGAGAATGTGCGCCCGGCGAGATTGGCCCGAATGCGCCGGGCCGCGGTCCTGGCTTCTTCCATGGAAAGCACGGGAACCGCGGCGGCCTCTTCGAGGATCATCTTGACCTCGCCCTGCAAGGAACGGTTATGCCGTTTCGCCCGGGCCTTCAAGCGCTTGACCGTCTCCAGTTTGAGGTCCCTGGCAAGGATTTGAGACACGACCCGACACCTCCAAGACTTTGCCGCTATCAAAACGATAGCACGAACGGCCGCTCGCGTCTAGCGCCCCCACCGGGGAACCTTCTCCTGGGGGAGGCCCAGGACGTCCAGCACCCGCGCCGCGACGAACTGGACGATGTCCTCGATCCGGGCGGGATGGTGGTAGAACCCCGGCATGGCGGGAACGATCCGCGCGCCCGCCCGTGCGAGAGCCAGGAGGTTGGAGAGATGAATCTCGGAAAGCGGCGTCTCCCGGGGGACGATCACGAGCGGCCATTTCTCCTTGAGCGCCACGTCTCCCGCCCGCTCGATCAGATTCGCGCTCGCGCCGTGC
>CAKKSE010000122.1:23019-24948 GCA_919903025.1 Nitrospiria bacterium
CCCCGAAACCGTCTTCATCGAACAAGGGACCACGATCATCCCGTCCAGGCGGAAGGAACCCGATGCGATGGGGGCGAAGAAGTCGTCCTCGGCGTAGGCGTGAAGCGTCTCGACGGAGACGCCTTCCAGATGCCGCCCGAGCGCCTCCCGCATCCCTTTCCCGTCCGCCGGGAGGCCGAGTCCCGTCTCGTGCGCGAGCACCGACCTCCCGGCCTTCGATGCGACGAAGTGGACCTCGTGCCCCGCCGAAAGAAGCTCCCTCAGCAGGGCGATCCCATAAACCGATCCCGACGCTCCAGTAAGAGCAATCACATACCGTCGCTGACTTTCCATCTTCAGTCTTCTCCGGAATAAGGCACGAGTCTCCTCATGCAACCTTAGCCCCCCACGGCCACGTCCGCGACCGTGAAGAGGAAGATCCCGACCGAGAGCCAGCCGTTCATGTTGAAGAAGGCCGTGTCGAGGCGCGAGAGGTCCGCCGGCGAAACGAGGGAGTGTTCATACAGAAGGAGGCCCGCGGCGACGATGACACCCGCCCCGTAAAGCCAGCCCCGGCCTGCGGCGAGGCCCGCGGCGCCAAGGAGAACGACCGTCCCGGCGTGCAGGAATCGAGAGATCCACACGGATGCTCCGGGTCCCAAACGCGCGGGGATCGAATGAAGCCCCTCCCCGCGGTCGAACTCGATGTCCTGGAGAGCGTAGAGGATGTCGAACCCAGCCACCCACAATAGAACCGCGCCGCCAAGAAGAAGAGGGACGGCCGAGACCTCGCCCCTCACGGCGATCCACGCTCCGACGGGGGCGAGCGAAAGCGACAGCCCTAAGACAATGTGGGAGAGCGATGTAAACCTTTTCGTGAGCGAATAAGCAACGACGATCCCGATGGCAATGGGCGAAAGGTAAAGACAAAGCGCGTTGAGCTGGGACGCGGCGAGAACGAGGAGACCGAACGACAGAACCGAGACGGCCGTGACGAATCCCCGAGAGAGCGAGCCCTTTGGAATCGCCCTCTCGGACGTCCGGGGGTTCCGCGCGTCGTACGCGGCATCGAGGACCCGGTTCATCCCCATGGCCCCGGTCCGCGCCCCCACCATCGCCACGGCGATCCAGAGGACGGTCAACGCCGACGGCCATCCGTTCGCCGCCAGGACCATGCCCGTAAGGGCGAACGGCAGGGCGAAGATCGTGTGGGAAAACTTGATCGCTTCAAAGAAGATCGTGACGCGATTGATTATGGAACTAACCGGCGGCCGCAAGCGTCCACACCCCCACCCGACCCTCCCCCGTCAAGGGGGGAGGGGAATGTCTTCCGATTCACCGATTCGCCGCAGTTCTTCTCCGCTCGCGGAGAATGCGATAGAGCGATCCCGCGTCCCGGCGAAGGGGAACGGGGAGAAGGCACGCGGCCAGTTCCTCGCCCGCCGAGACGGTAAGGATGATCCAGACCGCGTGGAATGCCGCGCCCGGCGGATTGCCCCAGAGGACCCAAGTCAGGTAGGCAACCAGGGCGGCTCCCGCCGCCTTGCTGGAATAGAGATGGAGAGCGGCGACCCCGCGCCCGCGGGCGATCTTCACGATCTCTCCCGCGAGGAACAGAACGACCGGGACGGCGATCCACGGCCACCAGGAACGGACGACGTCCGGAACGAGCCACCAGAACCAGAGCGGGACGGAATAGTAGTACCCGTAGTCGGCCACGGAATCGAACCGGCTCCCGAACTCGCTCTCCATGTGGAACCGACGGGCGAGCCAGCCGTCCACGGCGTCGGTCGCACCGGCAAGGGGGAACAGGACGGCGAACAGCAAGAGATCCCCGCGCCAGGCGATCGGATACATGGCCAGGACAAGGACGGCCCGGAGAAGCGTCAGCGTATTTGCAGGATTGATGAAGGATCTGGCATGCATCATTCGGGAAGATTCGTTTACGGC
>CAKKSE010000123.1 GCA_919903025.1 Nitrospiria bacterium
CAAGAGGCGAAGCCCTCGTTCCAGGCCCTTTGTCCCCTCCCCCTTGAGGGGGGAGGGCCAGGGTGGGGGTGAAAGAGCGTGATCCCATTGAGTTACCCCCCACCTTCATCCTCCCCCGCAAGGGGGGAGGAGACGTAAGACACGGGAGAGGTCGCATTTGTTTGCGTGAGGTCCTCCGGCAAGAGAGTCTCGGGATTTTCCGATCCTTCCTGCCCCAAGAATTCCCTTGACCCGCTTCTTTCGGTTCTCTATGATTCGTCATATCATTATAATGATATGTCCACATAAAGAGCCAGCATGACCCCCCCAATCGGCATCGACCGGGAAACCCCGGCAAAACTCTATCTTCAGGTGATGGACGTGGTGCGGCGGAACGTTGCGTCCGGCGAGTGGTCTCCCGGGACGCGGATCCCGCCGGAGGACGCTCTTTGCCGACTCTTCGGCGTGAGCAAGATCACGGTTCGGCAGGCGATCGGGAAGCTGGCGGCCGAAGGGCTCCTGGTCCGCCAGCAGGGACGCGGAACGTACGTCCAGGCGGGGGCGGGCGGCGCGGGATTCACGATGCGGACGCGCCTTGCGGAGGAATTCTCCGGAAAGGGAGTCGAGCACACGGTGCGGCTCGTCGAGAGGCGGCCGGCCGGCGGCGCCGACCCCGAGACGCGGGCGTTCGAGGGCTCGCCCGGTCATTCCCTCCTCTTCGTCCGGCGCGTTCGGGAGGCGGGCGGAGCGCCCGTCCTGATCGAGGACTCGGTCGTTCCGGAGGACGTCTGTCCCGAACTGGCGACGGCGCCGCTCGACAATGCGTCGCTCTTCGCTCTGCTCCAAGCCGGGCCGGCTGGGCGCGTCAACCGCGCCGTGGAGACGTTCGAGGTGGGCCACCTTTCGAGCGCCGAGGCCCGGATACTCAAGGCCCGGCCGGGGGCGCCGGCCCTCATCGCGTACCGAAGGCTGTTCGGCGCGGGAGGGCGGCCGATCGCCTGCACGCGGTTCGTCTCGCGGGCGGGGCGGTACAAGTTCCAGATCGAGTTCGAACGGGTGTAGAAAACTCCGAGTCTCGTTGATCGCAGATCAGAAAGGACGGAAAAGAACCGATGTCCGGCCAGATATCTCTATCCCTCGACCGCGTTCTCCCTTTTCTTCCGTATCTCCGGTCGTACACGGGCGGCCGTCTGCGGCTCGACCTGGTGGCGGGCCTCACGGTCGCGATCGTGGCCCTTCCCCAGTCAATGGCGTACGCTCTCATCGCGGGGATCGATCCGCGCTACGGCCTCTATGCCTCGATCATTCCGGCGATCCTCGGCTCGCTCTTCGGGTCCTCCCGGCACCTGATCACGGGCCCGACGAACGCCATCTCTCTCGTCGTTCTCTCGACCCTCGCGCCGCACGCCGACGACCCCGCCCGGATGATCGCCCTCGTATTCCTCCTCTCCCTCCTGGTGGGCGGGCTCCAGCTCTTCTTCGGCCTCGTCCGGATGGGGAGCCTGATCAACTTCGTTTCCCATTCCGTCATTCTCGGCTTCATGACCGGGGCGGGCATTCTGATCGCCTTCAACCAGATCAAGAACCTCCTGGGGATCGCGATTCCGCGGAGCCATTCGTTCATCGCGACGACCTGGCAGACAATCCTCCACGCGGGCGACACGAACGTCATCTCGCTCGGTCTTGGCGTACTCACGGTCATTCTCATCATCGGGTTCCAGCGGAAGTTCCCGAAGCTTCCGGCCGCCCTGCTGGCGATGGGCATTTCGGGCGCAATCGTCTACATCTTCGACCTCGCCTCCCAGGGAGTCCGCGTTGTGGGAGAGATCCCGAGGACGCTTCCGCCGATGAGCCTTCCGGCGCTCGATCTCGACTCGATCCGGAAGATGGCCCCCGGCGCCCTCGCCATTGCCCTCCTGGGCGCGGTGGAGGCGCTCTCGATCGCGCGCGCCATCTCCAGCTCGAGCAAGCAGAAGATCGACGGCAGTCAGGAGTTCATCGGACAGGGGCTCTCGAACGTCGGCGCGGCCTTCTTCTCGGGGTATCCGGGGTCGGGATCGTTCACGCGGTCGGCCGTGAACTTCAAGGCCGGCGGAGAGACGCCGTTCGCCGGAGCGTTCTCGGGCCTCTTTGTCCTCTTAGCCCTTCTTG
This sequence comes from Nitrospiria bacterium, assembly GCA_919903025.1. Lineage (GTDB taxonomy): Bacteria > Nitrospirota > RBG-16-64-22 > RBG-16-64-22 > RBG-16-64-22 > RBG-16-64-22. Next base: position 2,131 of record CAKKSE010000123.1, read on the forward strand.
CCTTCGCTCCTTTCGCCGCCTATATTCCCATCCCCGCGTTGGCCGGTCTCCTCATGATCGTGGCCTACAGCATGGTGGATCGGAAGCAGCTCGCGCTGGCCTACAAGGCGACGCGGACCGACCGGCGCGTTCTGATCTCCACCGGCGTTGCGACGCTCCTCCTCGATCTGGAGTTCGCCGTCCTCCTGGGCGTGCTGATTTCGATCGTCCTCTTCCTCCGGAAGGTCAGCATGCCGCGCGTCGTCAACCTCATTCCCGACGGGAAGAGGAAGCTGAGGGAGCTGGGGTCGTGCGACGAGATGTGTCCGCAGGTCATGGTGGCCCAGGCGGAAGGAGGGCTCTTCTTCGGATCGGTGAGCGGGTTCGAGGAGGCGTTGGAGCACGCGACCCGGTGCCACAGCACCAAGGTCCTGAACCTGCGGATGAAGGCCGTTTCGATGATCGACGCCACGGGCGTTCATGCGCTGGAGCTCCTGTGGGAACACTTGCAGAGCACGGGACGGGAACTCTACCTCTCGGGCGTGAGTCCGGACGTAAGGCGCGTTCTGGCCTGGTCCGGCTTCGACAAGAAGATAGGCGAGGACCACATCGTCTCCTCCACGCACGAGGCGATCCTCACGTTCTTCAGGAAGCACGTGAATCCGGAGGTCTGCTCGGCCTGCACGCTCGCTGTCTTCAAGGAATGCCCGTCGGCCGAGTCCCGCGGCGAGACGGCCCGGTCGGGGGCCGCGGCGGCCCTGCTGGGTTGTCCTTGAGGCGGGGAGACGTGATCCGGGCGGCGGCCGAACCGCCGCGGTCCCCCGTCCGGGGCGCGATGCCCTGAAGGAAGGAATTCCCACGCCGCGTCATCCGCCGGCGATCGGGATCGACCATGCTTCTCAAAGTCCGCTCATGGATCATCCTCGGCTACCTCGTCTCCCTGGGGATGCTCCTGCTTCTTGGCATCCTCGTATTCATCGACATGGGGTGGGTCAAGACGCGCCTCGACCACGTCGAGGCCGCCGACGACCTGACGGCGATCGTCCTCGATGCGCGCCGCGGCGAGAAAAACTACCTTCTCTACCGCGATGCGGGCGACCGCGAAGAAGTGGACCGGGGGCTGGACCGCCTGGACGGAGCCGCGGCGGCGCTCGAATCGGCCATCGACCAGGGGCCCCGGCGGGCCGGGGTCTCGGAGCTGGCGCGGTCGCGCGGGGAGTATCGCGCGGCGTGGGAATCCCTGGTTGCGATCCTGGCGGCCGATCCACGTCAGGCGATCGACGCGCCGGCCGTCGAAAAGGCCGTCGAGAGAACCCGGGAAGCCGGGCGGCTTCTCCAGGAAACGACCCGAGAGGTGTCGAGCCGCGAGCGCGCGGGGATCGCCGATATCCTCCGCAATTCACGGGTCCTCCTGGTCCTCGCTTTTCTCCTCACGACGGGAATGGCCGTGGCCATCGGATACGCGGTCTCGTCCCGGATCGTGAGCCCCCTTCGACGTCTCGAAGAGACGACCAAGCGGGTGGCCAAGGGAGACTTCTCCCCCGTGCCCCCCGGCGTGGAGCCGGGAGAGCTCGAGTCGCTCGTCCGGGCCTTCAACATGATGACGAAGGAGATCGAGAGCCGGCAGGAACAGCTTGTCCAGGCGCGAAAGCTCGCCTCGGTCGGGACGCTCACGTCCGGCGTGGCGCACGAGCTCAACAACCCCCTTTCGAACATCCTCACGACCGTCCAGCGCCTGCGGGAAGAGGAGGCGGACCTTTCTCCCGGGGAGCGGGACCGGCTCCTTAATCTCGCCGAGAGGGAAACGGGGCGGGCGACGGAGATCGTGCGAAAGCTCCTCGATTTTGCGCGGGAGCAGCCGGCCGAGCGGACGATCCAGGACGTCTCCAGGCTCGTCGCGGAAGCGGCCGAACTCGTCCGGAACCAGGCCGCGATTCAGGGGGTGGATGTCGAGATCCGCGTTCCGGCCGGGATTCCGGAGGTTCTCGTGGCGCGCGGCGAGATTCAGCAGGTGCTGGTGAACCTCTTCTTGAATGCGATCCAAGCGATGCCCGATGGAGGCACGCTGAGCGTGGAGGCCCGCCGGGGCCAGGATTCGTTCGTCGAGATCGCCGTTCGCGACACGGGGACGGGAATTCCCCAGGAATACCTCGACCGGGTCTTCGACCCTTTCTTCACGACAAAGGGAGTCAGGGAAGGAACCGGGCTGGGATTGTCCGTTTCCTACGGGATTGTCCGGCGGCACGGCGGGACCATCCTGGTTCAGAGCGAGGTCGGGAAGGGAAGCGCCTTTACGGTCCGTTTGCCGGCCGGGGGAGAAGCCTAGAGTGGGGAACAAGACGGGCGGCATGCGGGCTGACGCATCGGCGAGCCGGATTCTTCTCGTGGAAGACGAGGACGTCACGCGGGAGAACCTGGCTTCCGTGCTGGCCCGCGCCGGGCACGTTGTCGAAACCGCTTCCGACGGCGCCGCGGCCCTTTCCCGCATCGCCGAAGCGGAGTATGACCTGGTCGTGACGGACCTCAAGATGCCAGGCGCGGACGGGCTGGCCGTCCTCTCGGCGGCGCGGAAGGCGCACCCCGAGACCGAGGTCATCATCCTGACGGGGTACGCCACGGTCGAGACGGCCCTCTCCGCTCTCAAGTCGGGCGCGTACGACTACGTGACGAAGCCGTTCAACCTCGACGAGGTCCGCGTCCTCGTCCAGCGGGCGCTCGAGAAGACCGCTCTCAAGCGCGAGAACCGGCGTCTCCGAGGCGAGCTTGCGCAATGGACGGAGTGGGAAGGACTGATCGGCGCTTCGCCTGCGATGCGGGAGGTGTTCTCTCTCATCGACCGTGTCGCCGAGACGGACGCCACCATTCTGCTCACCGGCGAGACGGGGACCGGAAAGGAGCTCGTCGCCCGGGCCATCCACAAGCGGAGCGCGAGGCGGGAGGGACCGTTCGTTCCCGTGAACTGCGGGGCGCTTTCGGAGGAGCTGCTGGCCAACGAGCTGTTCGGACACGAGAAGGATGCCTTCACGGGAGCAACCTCGATGAAGCCGGGGCTGTTCGAGACGGCCTCCGGCGGGACGCTCTTCCTGGACGAGGTCTCCGAGATGACACCCCGGATGCAGATCAAGTTTCTGCGAGTCCTCCAGGAGAAGGCGGTCTACCGCGTCGGCGGGACGCGATCGATCCCGACGGATGTCCGGGTCGTCTCGGCGACGAACAGGGACCTGGGGCGCGCCGTGGCGAATCGCCTCTTCCGGGCCGACCTCTACTACCGGTTGAACGTCATTCGGATACACCTTCCGCCGCTCTGCGACCGCCGGACGGACGTTCCCCTGCTTGTTGCGCATTTTATCGGCAAGTATGCGCGAGCCTTCGGCCGGAAGGTGGAGGGGATCGAGGCAGATGCGATGGCCCTGCTCATCGAGTACGATTTTCCGGGGAACGTCCGCGAGCTCGAGAACATCGTCGAGCGGGCCGTGGCGCTTGAACGGGGAGAACGCCTGACCGTGGCCAGCCTCCCGCCGGATCTCGCGTCTCTCAAGGTCAGGACGCACCGGCCGGCGGAGAAGGACTTGTCCCGGCGCAAGACGCTGGAAGAGATGGAACGGGATGCCGTCGAGCAGGCCCTGGCCGAGACCAGCTTCCGGCGGAACGCGGCGGCGATCCTCCTCGGAATCGACCGAACAACGCTCTGGAGGAAGATCAAGAAGTACGGGATCGCCATGCCGGAGGGGGTCGAGGAAGCCGCCTCCGAGGAATAAGAACGGCCCACGGAATAGCCTCGATCCTCGCGCGGGCGCGTTTCGACCCGCAACATGATCCGCCCCCGCGTTCCACGATGCAACGCTCCTGATTCCAAGCCGACCGTCCATTCGGACGCTTTTTCCGTCACTTAGCTTTCTTCTCGACGCTGGCATCCCGTGTGTATAGGTCAGGGATCGTTCATGTCGGTTCCCATTGGTGGGGCCGAATCGACGAGACCTTTCTCGGGTGAGCGCGATGAGAAAAAGAATCCTGGTGGCGGACGTCGACCCGGGGCCGGACTCCAGGGCGTGCCGGTACGGACTGCAGTTGGCCCGCAGGATGGACGCGGACCTGACCGTCCTGGGGGTTGTTCCCGAAAGCCATCAAACGGTCCATTGGATGGCGTTGCGGGAACGTCTGGAAAGGGAGGAGCGCGTCAACCGGATGGATCGAGTCCTGCGCGCCGTGGCGGAGGAAGGGAGGAAGGTCGAAGTCCGCGTCACCCGGAAGATCCGCGTGGGCGTCTTCGACCAGGAGGTGAAAGCGGTAACGCGGAGGAGCCCCTTCCACCTTGTCATCCTCGGGGGCGCCGGGGAGATCCAGGAGATGTCCGGCCCGGCGGACCTGGATCGATTCGTGTCCCGGCTTGGGGAAGATGCCGGATGTCCGATCGTGACGCTTTCGTCCAAGGCGGCCCTCCCGGCCGAGGGATGATCGTGGAGCGCGAGGGAGTACGGCCCATAAGAAGGGGGAGAATCGCAGTGTCCAGCCCGAGAACGGAAGTTTGGAAAGCGGCCGCCTTCGGTGTCACGAGCTTTCTGCTCTATTTCATTCTCTTTGAATTTGAAGGAGAGATCCTGGACGTGAGCATCCGGGGACGGTGGCTGTTCATCGTTCCCGTGGGCATCGCGTTGGCGTTCTCGTTCGTCCACGGAGCATTCACCGCCAATTTCTGGCGCGTCCTTGGGATCAGGGGGATCAAGAACGGAGGGGATCGGTAAGTGGAGGATCTGGCGGTCAGCTTCATCGAGATCGGCCTCTCGGAGGCGGCGTTTCTCCTCGTCGTGGGTTTCGTCGGCGGCCTGGTGAGCGGGTTCATCGGCTCCGGCGGCGCGTTCGTGTTGACGCCGGCGATGATGAGCCTGGGCGTGCCCGGGATCGTGGCCGTGGCGAGCAATATCTGCCACAAGTTCCCGAAGGCCCTCGTGGGAGCGATCAAGCGGGCCAGGTACGGCCAGGTCGATCTCAAGCTGGGACTCGTGATGGGCGTCTCGGCCGAGGCCGGCGTGCTGTACGGCGCGCACATTCAGGAGTCGATCAAGAGGTCGTTCGGAGACGCGGGATCGAACCTGTATGTGAGCGCGGCCTTCATTCTTGTCCTCGGGATCGTCGGCGGCTACGTCCTGCGCGACGCTTGGCGGATCTATCGGTCGGGCAGGATGGACGCGATTGAGAAGGCGGGCCGCCTCGCGCGCCGGGTCCAGTCCGTCCGAATTCCCGGGACGATGGTCTATTTCAAGAGTCTTGACGCGAAGATCTCGGTCCTTTTCACCATTCCCCTCGGTTTCGCCACGGGGATGCTGGCGGCCACGATCGCGGTGGGGGGGTTCATCGGCGTGCCCGGCCTCATCTACGTCCTCGGCGCCCCCGCGGTCATGGCCTCGGCGACGGAGCTTGTGATCGCCTTCGTCATGGGCCTGGGGGGGACGATCAAGTTCGCCTGGAGCGGGCTGGTGGACATCCGCCTGGCGATGATCATCCTGGCCGGGTCCCTCTTCGGCGTCCAACTCGGGGCCATCGGGACCACCTATGTGAAGCCATTCACGATCAAGGTGGTCATGGGCGTGATCATGGTGGTCATCCTGCTCTCGCGGGCGATCATCGTCCCGGTCTACATGGCCCAACTCGGCATCCTTCAACCCCTGGACGAGACGGTCGCGGCGGTCCTCAGCAAGGCCAGCTTCGTCGTCATGGTCATCGCGCTGGTCGTCGGCGCGTCGATCATCCTCTACGCTCTCTGGCACGGCCGGCGCGCGCATCTTGCCCAGCATGAGATGCTGGAAGAACCGGTCGCGACCGACTAGCGCCGGAAGGAGGCGGACCATCGACGTTTTCCAGATTTACCTTCCGATCGCCGGGATGAGCGTGAACCTGCTGCTCGTTCTCGGCCTGGGCGGAGGCGTGGGGTTCCTGTCCGGGTTGTTCGGCGTGGGGGGAGGGTTTCTTCTCACTCCGCTGTTGATGATGATCGGGATCACGCCCGCCGTGGCCGCGGCGACCGACGCTAACCAGATCGTGGCCGCCTCGACGTCGGGCGCATACGCGCACTACAAGAGCGGGAACGTGGATCTGAAGATGGGGATCGTTCTTTTCGCGGGGTCGCTCGCCGGCGGCGCGGCCGGCGTCCAACTCGTCAAGGTCCTCATCGAGGCGGGGAACGCGGAGTTCTGGATCAAACTCTGCTTCGTCGTCTTTCTCGGGGGGATCGGGACTTTCATGTTTGTCGAGAGTCTCCGGGCCCTCAGGCGCCCCGGATCCGGGGCCAAGACGGCCTCGGCGAAGACGACGGCGTTTCAAGCCTGGGTCTCCCGATGGCCCCTTCAGACAACCTTCTCGATTTCGGGGGTCAGGACGTCGTTCATCGCTCCCGTCCTCCTCGGGCTCCTCGTCGGCCTCCTGGCCGCCCTCATGGGAGTGGGAGGGGGGTTCATCATGGTTCCCGCTCTCGTGTACCTCATGGGGATGAGAATGATCATGGTGATTGGCACCGGCCTCTTCCAGATCCTTCTCACGACGATCTACGTGACATTCCTCCAGGCCCTGCTCAATTATAACGTCGACGTCATCCTGGCCGTGCTTCTCCTTCTGGGCTCGACGGTGGGCGCCCAGTTCGGCGTCCGGACGGGCCGGCGGCTCAAAGGGGCGCAGCTTCGGTTCCTGCTGGCCGGTCTCGTTCTCCTGGTGATGGGAAAGATGCTCTTCGATCTCGTGCTCCAGCCGGCCGAATTGATTCAGTTCGCGGGAGGGCACGGTTGAGACGGACGGCTCTTGCGATTCTTTGCGTCGGGCTGGTCCTGTCCGTCCCTTCCCGGGGCGTCGCGAGGGAGGAGATCGTTTCCGACACCTCGACGGATGAGATAGACATCAAGCTCAAGTATCACGGCCAGGACGTTCTCGTCTTTGGCACGATTCCGGAGAGAGCGAGCATAGTCGTGAAGGTGTCGGCGCCGCCGCGGCCCGAGAGCCTCGCCCGGAAGGGCCGGGTCGGCCCCTTTTGGATGACGGTCGAGAAGGCAACGGTCGAGAACCTTCCCGCCGCGTTTCTTCTTTACACCCAGAGGCCGCTCCAGGAGACGTTTGTGCGGGGCGTTCCCCGAGAGCTTGATTCGGCTTCGATGGCGGAGAGGGCGAAGTTCGATTCCGCCGTGGGAGATGCGCGCTTGCTCGCGGATGGATTCATCCGGCTGAAGGAAAAGGAGGGGCTCTACGCAGTGCACGAGGGGGCGGTGGAGACGAAGAAAGGAAAGGTCTTCAAGCTTACGGTGCCGATCTCGTCGAAAGTTCCTCCGGGGGACCTCCTCTTCGAGATTCTGGCTGTTCGGAACGGGCGGATCGTCGCTCGCGACCGGGACATCGTGCGGATCGAAAAAGTGGGCGTGGAGCGGTGGCTGACGGACCTTGCTTTCGGCCATCCGGCCCTTTATGGATTGCTCGCGGTCGGGGTGGCGCTACTGTCGGGGTTCGGCGTGTCGCTTCTTTTCCGGGAAGGAGGTGCCCATTGAGCGGACGGAAGATCCTCGTGGCCGTGGACGGCTCGGCTCCGTCTAGACTGGCGCTCCGGTACGCGGCCGGCCAGTGCAGGGTGTGCGGGGCCGGCATTCTGGCCCTCCGGGTGATCAACACGCCCCGGTTCTCCCAATGGATTGCCGCACACGAAAAGCTGGAGGAGGAGATGCGGGACGAGGCGGAGCGGATCCTCGCCGAGGCGCGGGCCATCGCCGCGGAGTACCGCGTCGAGGTCGAGACCGTTGTTCGGGAAGGTTATCCGGACGAAGAAATCGTGAGGGCGGCGCAAGAGGACCCCGAAGTCGTCATGGTTGCGATGGGAGCATCGGGGAAGAACGTCACCCAGCGCAAGCTGCTCGGCTCGGTGACGCAGAAGGTCGTAGCCGCCGTGAACCGCTCGCTTCCCTGCCCGGTGGTCGTCGTCCCCGGAGACGAAGCGTTCCTCGACCGGCTGGGGATGAGACCGAGCTAGTGTAGTGTCCCAGAATTCCCTTTGCTTTGTTCGTCATTCCGGGCTTGACGGAGCCTGCCCCGCACTTGATGCGGGGGAATCCAGTCATTTTGGTCTGGATTCCCGCTTCCGCGGGAATGACGTCACACTTTTTCGGTTCCTCACACAAATGAGTGCAGAGATGCCGTCCTGTAGGAGACGAAACCCTTTTACATGACGCCGAAACTGCCCTGCGGAGGCCAGCCGCTATTCCAGCCTCCGATCGTTCCATACAATTCATCCCCTCCCCCTTGATGGGGGAGGGCCAGGGTGGGGGTGAAAGCGCGTGATTCCGAGAGATCCCCCCCCACCTTATTCCTCCCCCGCGAGGGGGGAGGAGACGAAAGGCGCGTGAAGGCGGGCACACATTTGTGCGAGGAGCTGCTTTTTCTATGTAAAGAAGCGTTGGGGATACTACACTAGCCTCCGTTTCCCAGCAGGTTTCCGAGAACCTTTCCCATTTCGCGCGTTGAGTAAGGCTTGGTGATGACGGCCGAGAAGCCGTGGCGCTTGTAGTCCGCCATGACCGGGTCGTTGGCGTATCCGCTCGAGACGACGGCCTTCGCGCCGGGATCGAAGGCGGCGATCTGTTGGAAGGCTTCCTTCCCTCCCATGCCTCCCGGAACGGTCAGATCCACGATCACGGCGTCGAAAGGCGCTCCCGACTCCCTTGCGATCCGGAAGAGATCGACAGCCTCCGCTCCGTCCCGGGCGAACGAGACCTCATATCCGATGTGGCGGAGGATATCGCCGGCCGCCTCCCGGACCGCCTCCTCGTCGTCCATGACCAGGATTCGCCCGCTTCCCTTGCGCAGTGTCTCTTCGGAACAGGGAGTCTCGGGGAGGGGCCCGTCCCAGGCCGGGAGGTAGATCTCGATCGTCGTGCCGACGCCGAGTTCCGACTCGACACTGACGTGCCCCTCGTGGTTCCGAACAATCGAAAAGGCCGTGGCCAGCCCCAAGCCGCTTCCTCTCTGTTTCGTCGTGAAGTACGGGTCGAAGATCCGCGGAAGATGCTCCGGCGGGATCCCGATCCCCTCGTCGATGACGCAGAGGCGCACGTATCGTCCGGGCTTGAGGGGAAGGTCGGTCCCATTGCCGATCCGCACGTTCGACGCGCGGACGCGGACGGTTCCGCCGCTCGGCATCGCCTGGTCCGCGTTGATGACGATGTTCTGGATCACCTGGCTGATCTGTCCTTCGTCCGCCTCGACCGCCCAGAGATTGCTCCCGGGATCGATCTCGGCCTTCGTGCTCGATCCGCGGAGGGCGAAGGTCACCCAGTCTTCCAGGCGGTCCGCGACCCGAAACACCTTCTTGACGGGGACCCCTCCCTTGGCGAACGTGAGAAGCTGGTGCGTGAGGTCCCTTGCCCTCAGCGTGGCTTTTTCGGCTTGGGCGAGAAGATGGCGGGCCCTTCCGTCCGCGGGAACGTGGAGGTTGGCCAGGGAGACGTTCGCGAGGACGCCCGTCAGGATATTGTTGAAATCGTGGGCGATGCCCCCGGCCAGTGTCCCCAGGGATTCCAGCTTGCTCGTCTTGAGCCGTTCTTCCTCCAGCCGGAGTCTTTCGGCGATGTCCCGGAAGACGACGATGACGGCCGGTTGTCCTTTCCACGTGGACCGGGACGCCGTGATCTCGATGGGGAGCGTCTCCCCGTTCTTCCGGCGGATCAGCGTTTCGTACTGCCGGGGAACGTCCTGTTTGGCCATCCTCATGACGAATCGCTCCATGATCTTCGGAAGTTCGTCCGGGTGGGCCAGGTCCTTGATCGTCACCTTGAGGAGTTCGTCGGTCGAGTATCCCGTAATCTCGGCGGCCCGCCGGTTCGCGAAGAGGTGCGTTCCCTGGCTCCCCGCGAGCAAGATTCCGTCATTGGCGTTCTCCGCCAGCATCCGGAAGCTCTCTTCGCCTTCCCGAAGGAGATACTGGGTTCGCTGCTGCCGGATGGCGTCGGCCAGGATGTTGGCGACCGTCTCGAGGAAGTGGACGTCGTCCTCCGTGAAGACCCGATTCCGCCGGGTGTGGACGCCGAAGACGCCGAAGGGGCCGTCCTCGCCGCCGATGATGATGCTCATCCCGCTGATCACGCCGTGGTCGTGAAGGAGGGGAGGACCGGAAAAGCGGCTCTCCATCCGGAGGTCCTCCACGGTCACGGGCTCGTCGGAAAGAAGCGTGTATCCGGCCTGCGAGTCCTTCCCGGCGGGAATGCGCGCGTGCCCGACCAGCCCCGGCTTCCACCCGACACCGGCGACGAGCCTGAAGGAATCGTCCGCCGGGAGGAACTCCAGGACCTTGGTGTATTCCACGTCGAGCGTTCTGGCTGAGAGAGAGACGGCCTCGTTCATGAGGGACGGGAGGTCCATGCCGCGAAGGGCGGCGCGGCCGAGTTCCGCCGCGGCTCTCTGCTGGCGGGCGAGGGCCTTAAGGGCCTCTTCGGCCTGTCTCCGTTCCGTGATGTCCAGGACCGTCCCCGCCATCCGGACCGGTTTTCCATTTGCGCCGCGCGTAACTTCGCCTTGCGCGAAGATCCGCCGCTGTGCTTTGTCCGGCTGGACGATCCTGTAGTCGATCGAGAAAGGTTTTCCCTCGTGCAAGGCCGCGCCGACTTCGTTTCGCACGAACTCCCGATCTTCCGCGTGGACGCGCGCGAGGAATCCCTCGTACGTTCCGTCGAACTCGTTCCGCGAGAGTCCGAAGATCCGGTAGATTTCCTCGGACCAGACGATTTCATCCTTCTCGACGTTCCACTCCCAGCTTCCCATGTGGGCGATCCGCTGGCCCGTGGAGAGGACCTCGTCTTTTTTTCGCATTGCCTCTTCGGTCGAGACGACCGACTGAAAGTATCTCCCCATGCGGATAACGCCCATGAGCATCAAGCCGGAGACGCCGAGCGCTACGATCTCGGGCGCGTCGAAGGGAATTTCCGCGCCGGCGAGGACGAGGGAGGCGAAGGTCATGACGCGGCGGCCGGCCATGAGGAGAAGGGCCAGGGCGATGAGTGTCCACGCCGCCTTCTGTTTGGGCGCCCCGGCCAGGCGGAAGGCGTAGACAGCGGCTGTGAGCTGTAGAGTGATCGAGAGGAGAAAGACGATCGGGGGGATCATGGCATTCTCGCTGGGTCCTGTTTCGGTCGATCGGGAACTTCAAACGCTTGCCCTGCGCCTTGGTTCAACGCTGGGCCTGGGAGGGGGAAGGCGAAGAAACGATCGAATCTTACCACGATCCTGAGGAAATCAACAGGAGGTTCAGTGAGCGGGGCCGTCTGGCGGAGGTAAGGGGTCCCAGTCGCGAAAAGGAGACGTTCAGGACGGTGGATGGTTCTCTTTCCGTCACGCGGCGTCTAGACGGCGAGACGTCCTGCTGTGTCGAACGAGCGGATTTGCTTTGAAAATCCAATGACTCCGGCGGGAAGGCTGAACGGCACCGGCTTTGCGTTTGGCTTGTGGGCAAATTCGCGGCGGACTTTGGAATGCTGTGTTCCGGTTGCGTGACGCGCGTCACGGAAGTCCGTCGGCACTCTTGATATAAAGGATGCCGCCCGGCGAAAAGGACGGTTGCCGAAGGGAGGTCGCTCATGGACACACGGATTGGCGGAGCGGATTCAGCGAACGAGAAAATGGAAGTGGCTCGCTTGCGGGGACTCGATGTCCTCGTGCAGTGCGCCGCGGCGGACGCCGACATTATGGCTCTCTTATGGAGAGATCCGGAGAGCGCTGTGGCGGAACTCGGCGTCGAGCTCTCCGACTTCGAGTGGAGGGTCGTCCGCGCCGCGGTAAGATCGGTCGAAAGGTCAAAGGCGAAGGCGTAGGTCCGGCGCGCGGCGTGCAGGTCGCGCACCGGGCGGGTGTAGTTCCCTCTCCAAGCTCCAGCCTTCCCCTTTCGTTCCGGGGGAAGGCTTTTCTTTTTCGAATCCCGGCTCGATCCTCAAAGCAGTCCCCTGGTTCCAGATGCCCTCGTTCGATCATTTCATACATCGGCTGTATGAAATGATCGATTCCGGCCGCTGGGAGCTGTTATTCCGGCCGGTTCTCTAATCCACAACTCATTGATAACATGCGGTCTTGCGGCTTGTTCGCCGGCTGGCCTCCTGCGTGCATAAGAGGGCCGCATGCCGCTGAGAGCCGCTCTCTTCGTTTCCATTCTATTCGGCCTTGCTCTGGCCGATCCGGGCGTCTCCGCTCGGGCGGAGAGCGATAGTCGATCTCCGTCAGACCTCGCCGCTTCTCTCGTTTCGCTTCTTGACATCGCCCGGACGGACAACCCGGAGATTCGCGCGGTGAGGGAGAAAGCCCGCGCGGCGGAGGAGCGCGCGAAGGTCGAGGGCGCCTACATGGACCCACGCTTCCGCGTGGAGTGGATGGGGATCCCGCGGGACAACGTGACCCTCGACCCCGCCCGGAACGAGCAGACCTGGTACACCGTGACGCAGGACCTTCCGTTCCCCGGCAAGCTCAAGTCCCGGCGGGAGGCGGCGATCCACGAGGCGCGCGCGTCAGCCGAATCTGCGAAGGATATCGAGAACGGCGTTCTCCGCCGGGTCAAGCAGGCATACCTCGACCATGCTTTCCTCCATCGATCGCTCTCCGTTACGCGGGAAGTGAAGGGGCTGGTCTCCTCTCTGGCGAGCGTGGCGACGACGCGGTATGCGGCGGGTCTGGTTTCTCAACAGGACGTCCTCAAGGCCCAGGTGGAACTCTCTCTCCTCGCCAACGAAGAGATTACGCTGGGCTCGCAGATCCGGATTGCCCAAGGACGGCTGAATACTCTCCTGAATAGGCCGCCGGGTTCTCCACTCTCGCGTCCGCCGTGGCCCAAGGGCCGGATCGCCGGCGACGCCTGGAAGAACGCGGGCGAGGCCGAGGCGGCTGGGAGCCCGTCGGCGCGGATGGCTGAGGCGGAAGCGGACGCGGGGCGCGCGATGCGCGAGGCGGGCAGGCTCGAATGGGCGCCCGACTTCATGCTCGGACTCTCGGCCGTCCAGATGGGGGACCGCCAGACGGGATGGAACGCGATGGCCGGGATGACGCTCCCGATCTGGTTCGGCAAGAACCGGGCGGCGGCGTCCTCCGCCGCGGCCTCTTCCGGGGCGGCCGCGGCCAGGGCGACGGCGGCGAAGAACGAGGCCGTTTACGAGGCCGCCCGGCTCAAGATCGAAATCGAGTCGGCCGAGCGGCGGATCGATCTCTACGACACGAGCCTCGTCCCGCAGTCGGAGACAGCCTTCCGGTCCGCCCTCATCAACTACGAGACGGGGAAGATCGACTTTCTCTCGCTGATCGAGAACGAGCGGAACCTGAAGCGCGTCCGACTGGAGCGGGATCGGGCGCTGGCGGAATACTTCGAGAAGATCGCCGACCTGGAGAAGCTGATCGGGGGGACGGACCTCGGGATGGCGAGGGGGGTGTCATGAGGATCGAGAAGAGCCGCGTCTATGTCATCGCAGTGGTCGTCTTCACGCTCGCAGTGGGCGTCGGTGTGGGGCTTTTCCTGGGACGCCAGGCCGGTCCCCCGCCGGAAGCAAAGAAGGAGGGGGATCGGAAGATCCTCTTCTATCGGAACCCGATGGACCCCTCCGTCACGTCCGACAAGCCGATGAAGGACTGGATGGGGATGGACTACATTCCCGTCTACGCCGGCGAGGAGAAGGGGAAGGGTCCCGCCCCTCCGGGATTCACGATCGAGCCGGAGAAGGTTCAGAAGCTGGGCGTGCGGGTCGAGGAGGCGAAGCTGAGAGCGATCTCCCACACGTTCCGGACGGTCGGAAAGATCGAGTACGACGAGCGGAAGGTGGCGAGCGTCCAGTCGAAGGTCGCGGGGTGGATCGAGAAGCTTAACGTCAACACGACGGGCCAGGCGGTCCGGAAAGGGGACCCGCTCCTCGAGATCTACTCGCCGGATCTCGTCTCGACCCAGCGGGAGTATCTCCTCGCCCTGGAGAACAGGGAGAAGCTGAGCGCCAGCCCGTTCCCGGAGGTCCGCGCCGCGGGGGAGACGACGCTCGACGCCGCCCGCCAGCGCCTGTGGTTCTGGGACATCTCGGACGAGGACATCGCGCGGATCGAGAAAACGGGCGCGCCAAGCCGGACGATGGTGCTTCGCTCGCCCGTGAACGGCGTTGTCGTGGAGAAGCCGGCCCTCCAGGGAATGGCCGTGATGCCGGGACAGGCGCTCTTCAAGGCGGCCGACACGTCGACCGTCTGGCTCCACGCCGATGTTTACGAGTACGAGGTCTCGCACGTGCAGGTCGGACAGCAGGCGCACATGGAGCTGGCGGGGTTCCCCGGCGAGAAGTTCTGGGGGACGGTCGTCTTCGTCTATCCGTTCCTCCAGGCGGAGACGCGGACGACGAAGGTGCGGATCGAGTTCCCGAACCCGGCCGGGCGGCTCAAGCCGGAGATGTACGCGACGGTCGAGATCCACGTTCACGAAAAAGAGAGGAAGACGCCGGCCGTCCCGGAGAGCGCCGTCCTCGACTCCGGGAAGAGGCAGGTTGTCTTCGTGGACCACGGCGAGGGGCGGTTCGAGGCGCGCGAGGTGACGACGGGCGCGAGGGGTGACGGGTACGTCCAGGTCCTCAAGGGAATCAAGGCGGGGGAAAAGGTCGTGACGTCGGCCAACTTCCTCCTCGACGCCGAGAGCAACGTCCGAAGCGCGCTGTCGAAGTTCGGGGAGCGCTGAACGCCAACATGCTCAAGCGAATCATTGACTGGTCGATCAACAACCGCTTCCTTGTCCTCCTCGCGACCCTTTTTGCCGTCGCTTGGGGGGTGTGGGCCGTTGTCAACACGCCTCTCGACGCCATCCCCGACCTCTCCGACGTCCAGGTGATCGTCTACACGGAGTTCCCCGGTCAGGCGCCGCAGGTCGTCGAGGACCAGATCACCTATCCGCTGACAACCGCCCTCCTCGCCGTCCCAAAGGCGAAGGTTGTCCGGGGGCAGTCGATGTTCGGCGTCTCGTTCATCTACGTCATTTTCGAGGACGGGACGGACATCTACTGGGCGCGGAGCCGCGTCCTCGAGTACCTCAACTTCGCCTCGGGAAAACTTCCGCGGGGCGTGACCCCTTCCCTCGGACCGGACGCGACGGGTGTCGGATGGGTCTTCCAGTACACGGTCGAGGGAGAGGGGCACGACCTCGGCCAGCTCCGCTCGATCCAGGACTGGTACATCCGCTACGCCCTGGCGAAGGTCCCGGGCGTCTCCGAGGTCGCCTCCGTCGGCGGATTCGGAAAGCAGTACCAGGTGACGATCGATCCCAACCGCCTCGTCGGGTACAACGTCTCCCTCTCGGAAGTGATCCAGGCGATCAAGATGGGGAACAACGACGTCGGCGGCCGGACGCTGGAGCTGACGGAGACGGAATACATGGTCCGGGGGCTCGGGTACATCCGGAAGGTCGAGGACCTCTCCAACATCGTCATCAAGGTGGACAAGAGCGGCATCCCGATCCGCGTCCAGGACGTGGCGCGCGTCCAGCTCGGTCCGGACGAGCGGCGCGGGATCCTGGAGAAGAACGGCGAGGGGGAGGCCGTCGGCGGGATCGTCGTCATGCGTTTCGGCGAGAACGCTCTCGACGTGATCGATGGCGTCAAGAAGGAGATCGCCCGGATCTCCGAATCGCTCCCTCCGGGCGTCCGGATCGTGACGGCGTACGACCGGTCCGAGCTGATCCGGCGGGCCATCGCTACTCTCCGGGAGAAGCTGATCGAGGAATCGGCCGTCGTGGCGCTCGTCTGCGTCATCTTCCTCCTCCACTTCCGGAGCGCCCTCGTGGCGATCCTCATGCTCCCCGTGGCGATCCTCATCTCGTTCGCCGTCATGTATTACCTGCGGATCAACGCGAACATCATGTCTCTCGGGGGGATCGCCATCGCCATCGGCGCGATGATCGACGGCGCCATCGTCATGATCGAGAACGCCCACAAGCACCTCGACCGCGGGGAGGCGGGACGCGACCGCTGGGCGCTCGTCTCGGACGCCGCTCAGGAGGTCGGTCCGCCCCTCTTCTACTCCCTGCTCATCATCACAGTCTCCTTCATGCCCGTCTTCACGCTGGAGGCGCAGGAGGGGCGGCTGTTCGCCCCGCTTGCCTACACGAAGACGTTCGCCATGGCGGCGGCGGCAATCCTTTCGATCACGCTCGTTCCCGTCCTGATGGGATACTTCATCCGGGGGAAGATCCGGTCCGAAGAGGCGAACCCGGTTACACGCGCGCTCATCTGGCTCTACGCTCCCGTGATCGAGCGCGTCCTCGCCTACAAGAAGACGACGCTCGCCGTGGCGGTCGCCGCGACGCTTGTCTCGATCTACCCCATGGCCCGGCTGGGGTGGGAGTTCATGCCGGAACTGGACGAGGGATCGTTCCTCTTCATGCCCGTCACGTTCCCCGGTCTCTCGGTGACGAAGGCGGGGGAGATCCTCCAGCTCCAGGACAGGATTATCAAGAAAGTTCCGGAGGTCGAGTCCGTGATCGGAAAGGCGGGACGCGCGATGACGGCGACCGATCCCGCGCCGCTCGAGATGTTCGAAACGGTCGTGAACCTGAAACCGAAGAGCGAGTGGCGGCCGGGGATGACGAAAGAGAAGATCCGGAACGAGCTCTGGACGGCCGTCGACATGCCCGGCGTCTCCCAGGCCTGGACCCAGCCGATCAAGGCGAGGATCGACATGCTGGCCACGGGCATCCGGACTCCCGTCGGGATCAAGCTGTTCGGCGACGACCTCGGAACGCTCAACCGCCTGGCGGTCGAGATCGAGCGCGCCGTGAAGGGTGTTCCGGGGACGGCCAGCGTTTTCGCCGAGCGGATCACGGGCGGGTACTACCTGGACATCGAGATCCGGCGCGAAGAGGCGGCCCGGTACGGCCTCAAGGTGAACGACATCCAGGATGTCATCTCCTCGGCGATCGGAGGGGAGAACATCACCTGGACGGTCGAGGGGCGCGAGCGCTATCCCGTGAGCGTCCGGTACGCGCGAGAGCTCCGCGACGACATCCAGAAGGTCGGCCGGGTTCTCGTTCCCACGCCGCGGGGAGAGCACATTCCGCTGGCGCAGGTCGCAAGCCTGACGCTCCGCCAGGGGCCGCCGGGGATCCGGAGCGAGAACGCGCGGCTGTCGGGCTGGGTCTTCGTGGATGTCCAGGGAAGGGACATCGGGAGCTACGTCCGGGAGGCGCAGGAGGCCGTCCGGCGGAACGTCAAACTCCCGCCGAAGTACGACATCAAGTGGAGCGGTCAGTACGAGTACATGGAACGGGCGTTCAAGCGGCTCGCCGCAATCGGCCCGGTGACGCTCCTGATCATCTTCCTCCTCCTCTATCTCAACTTCCGGAACGTGACGGAGACGCTCATCGTCATGCTCTCCTTGCCGTTCGCGCTGGTCGGGGGGATATGGCTCATGTACCTGCTCGGGTACGACCTGTCCGTGGCGGTCGGTGTCGGGTTCATCGCCCTGGCGGGCGTCGCCGCCGAGACGGGCGTTGTCATGCTCATCTACCTCGACCAGGCGTACGAAAAGCGCGGCGGGGACCGCGCGATTCCGTCAGCCGCGGCGATCGTGGAGGCGATCCGCGAAGGGGCCGTGGAGCGGGTCCGCCCCAAGATGATGACGGTCGCGGCGATCATGGCCGGGCTTCTTCCGATCATGTGGGGGGCGGGGACGGGGTCCGAGGTGATGAAGCGTATTGCCGCGCCGATGATCGGCGGGATGGTCTCTTCGACGATCCTCACGCTAGTCGTGATCCCCGTGATCTACGCGATTTGGAAGGAGAGGGTGGTGAGAAAACGGTGAATGGGTGAATCGGTGAGTGGGTGAATGGGTGAGACCAAAATAGATCCCCTCTCCCCTTTGGGGAGAGGGCGAGTGTGAGGGGGGAAATGCCGTCGATCAAAGGAGGAACAAGATGAAGGCACAACTTGGCAGAGTTACGGGATTCCTGGTTGTTCTTGGCACCGCGGTGATCGCCTACGCGGCGGCGCCGGGTCTCCTGGCGACACACGGCGTCAAGATCGGCGACTTGGCGGGAAAGGTTGAGGTCCACAGGGCGGCCGAGGCGATGGTGGCGATGGGGTCCAAGACCGCGCCGCCCGGCTACGACAAGCGGCACTACCTCGCCCTCACGCTCAAGGACAAGGCCGGGAAGGAAATCAAGGACGCCAAGGTCGAGGCGGTTGTGACACTCCCCGGCGGGAAGCAGGAAAAGAAACCGCTCGTCTGGATGGTGATGGGGGCGATGCCGGGACACTACGGAAACGACTTCTCGGAGACCGGCAAGGGGCCGTTCTCCGCCGAGGTTTCCGTAACTGCCGGCGGAAAGACGGCGAAGGCGACGCTCAAGTACAAAGCGGAGGCGAAGTGAGGCGCGTTCTGTCGAAGGCGTTGCATCGGCCAGGACGGCTGTTTCTCGGACTAGTCGCCGCGGCGGGTGTATGGGCGATCCCGGCTTTCGCGCTGGCGGGTCCGGGAGCCGCCGGGCACGAGCATCACCATGACCACGGCGCGACGGATGCTCATGCGGCGCAGATGCAGACCCTGCTCAAGAGAGTCCCGGTCAAGGCCCAGAAGGCGAAGAATCCCGTGAAGGATACGCCGGAAGGACAGGCCAAGGCGAAAGAGCTGTACGCGAAGAACTGCGCCGTCTGCCACGGCGAGGGTGGAAAGGGGGACGGCCCAGCGGCGGCGGGCCTGCCGACGAAGCCGGCCGATTTCACGGATGCGGAGCACCAGAAGTTCTATACGGAAGGCACAATGTACTGGGTCGTCACGAACGGCTGGAAGGAGAGCGGGATGCCGGGATTCGCCAAGACGATTCCGAGAGACGACCGCTGGCGCCTGGTCCGGCACATCCTCTCGTTTTTCCAGCCTCCTCCCGGTATGAAACACGATGAGAAGAACACTCCCCCCGAGAAAGGGATCAAACCATGAAACAGCGGATCGCGTTGAGAGTAGCCGGGCCTATCGTAGCGATCGGCATCCTGGCGCTGGCCGGTTTTGCAGGATGCAGCAACGGGGAGAACACGCCGACCGGTTCAAGCGGAAGTGCCACCCTCCAGGGACAGATCCTTCGGGAGCCTGCGGTCCAGCTTGCCGGAGCCGCAACGATTCCGGAGAAGATCTGGATGGCCCTGGCCATTCGCAGTGCCTGGGCTTCCGGCCATCGACCGGCTCCGGCGGCGAATATGCGGATCGATTTGATGGGCAGTGGCCATGTCGTGGCGAGCACAACGAGTGATTCCTATGGCCGGTTCCGGTTCGAGGGAATGTCCTCCGGCATGTACAGTATGCGGATCCAGGACTCAAGCGGCCGGTATGGTTTCGACCACGACATCAGCATGGACGCGGGGCAGATATCGGCGGCCTATGGGGTCGTGTGGATGAGCGGCGGGACGGCTCAGATGACCTGGGGGCACGAGTCCGGAGATCACTGGGACGAGATGATGCGGGGCGTGCCGGCCGAGCGCTGGGACATGGGATCGCACGGATGGGGGATGGGAATGATGTAGCAGGGTGTTGAAAAACACCCTGCGGCGCGATCCATGGATGGATAGCTAAATTGCGAGACCTTCCAAGTCGATGTTGAAAAAGCCATGGATGGGTTTTTTCAACATCCTGGTAGGAGGGTTTTTGCCATGAACATCGATCCGGTATGCGGGATGGAGGTTGATGAACGCGAATCGCCCGTTTCTCAGTTCTACAACGGACGGGCCTATTTCTTTTGCTCTGACGCCTGCTTCAGGACCTTCTCGTCCGATCCGGTCAAGTGTCTCCAGATTGCGGCCGAGCGGGAGGAGGCCAAAATTACGGAAGAACGGGGCGGGTATTTCTCGCGCCTCATCAAGAGGCTGGGGAAGCACGCGGAAAAGAGCCCGCCGCCGAAGTGCCACTAGAATCGGTGAATAGGTGGAGCGGAGCGCGGTTCTAACTTTGACTGAAGAGGACAAACAATAATGAAGCGTATTCCCCAATCTCCTATTGTCCTGCCGGGTCTGCCGCGCAGGCGGTTTCTTCAGGGTCTGGCCGCGGGCGGCGTTCTGCTGGGGTTGTCCCCCTGGCTCAGGCCGGCATGGGCATGGGCCGGCGAAACCGCAACGGGAAGCGCGCCGGTTCTGACCGGCACGGAGTTCGATCTCACGGTCGCGGAAACGGCGGTTAATTTCACCGGCGCCCCGCGCATGGCCACGACGATCAACGGTTCGATTCCCGCTCCCACGCTGCGCTGGCGGGAAGGCGACACCGTGACCATTCGCGTCCACAACAGGCTCGCCGAGGGCACTTCCGTCCACTGGCACGGCATCCTCCTGCCGTACCAGATGGACGGCGTGCCGGGCATCAGCTTCAAGGGCATCCCGCCCGGGGAAACCTTCACCTATCGCTTCAAGGTTGCGCAGACTGGCACCTACTGGTATCACTCACATTCCGGCATGCAGGAGCAGACCGGTATGTACGGCACCATCATCATCGATCCCCGCGGCGGCGACTCGATCCGCGCCGATCGCGACCACGTGGTGCAGCTCTCCGACTGGACCGACGAGGATCCGATGCGCGTTCTCACCAAGCTCAAGATACAAAGCGACGCCTACAATTTCAATCAGCCGACGGCGGTCGATTTCTTCCGCGACGTGTCCAACGAGGGATTGTCCGCGGCCCTGGGCAAGCGGCGGATGTGGAACGAGATGCGCATGAATCCGACCGATCTCGCCGACGTCTCCGCCTATACCTACACCTATCTCATGAACGGCGTGACGCCGGCCGGCAACTGGACCGGGCTGTTCCGTCCGGGCGAGAGGGTGCGGCTGCGCTTCATCAACTCCGGCGCGATGACGTTTTTCGACGTACGCATCCCCGGGCTCAAGATGACGGTGGTCCAGGCCGATGGCCAGAATGTCGAGCCGGTCACGGTGGATGAAATCCGCATCGGGGTTGCTGAGACCTACGACGTGATCGTCGAGCCCAAGGACGAGGCCTACACGATCTTCGCCCAGTCGATGGACCGCACCGGCTATGCCCGCGGCACGCTGGCGGCGCGCGCCGGCCTGACGGCGGCGGTGCCGGCGCCGGACAAGCCCGAACCGCTCACCATGGGGGACATGATGGGCGACATGGGCGGCGGGATGGGCGGGATGGATCACAGCGTGCACGGCGGTATGGCTACGGGCGCCGGCGCGGTGCGCGCGCGCCACGCCAAAACGGAGTATGGCCCGAGCGTTGATATGCGCGTCGACACGCCGCGAACCAACCTGAACGACCCGGGCGTCGGTCTGCGCAACAACGGCCGCCGCGTGCTGACGTATGCCGATCTGCACACGATTGGCGGGCCGCTCGACGTACGGGGTCCTGAGCGGGAGATCGAGATGCACTTGACCGGCAACATGAAGCGATATACCTGGTCGCTCGACGGGCTCGAGTTCGGCAAGTCCACGCCCGTGCATTTCCGCCACAATGAGCGGTTGCGCGTGGTCTTCGTCAACGACACGATGATGACCCATCCCATGCACATGCACGGCATGTGGAACGAGATCGAAAGCCCGGGCGGACGTTTCCAGGTGCGCAAGCACACCATCAACGTGCAGCCGGCGCAGCGCGTCACGTTCCTGCTCACCGCGGACGCGCTCGGCCGCTGGGCCTGGCATTGCCATCTGCTCATACATATGGACGCGGGCATGTTCCGCGAAATAGTTGTAGCCTGAGTGTGACGCAATCGGACAGCGGAGAAAGTAACGATGATGAAAAAGCGACTGAGTTGGATCGCCGCCGTGCTGGCGCTGAGCGTGTCTTCCGCCTGGGCGCAGGAGCCGCTGACGAAGGCTGAAGAGACGGAAGCGATGCTGGGCATGGACCATGGCCAGATGGACCACGGCAAAATGGACCACGGCAGCGCGCCGCCGCCGACCGCGGCCGCCGAGGGCGACACGGGCAAAGCCGCTAGCATGGACCATGGGTCCATGCAGGGCGGCTCGGCCCCACCCGATGCCCGCGACCCCCATGCCTATTCGGGCGGCTATACTCTCGATCCGGCCCGACCGTTGCGGCTCGCCGATGAGCACAACTTCGGGTCGCTCCTGGCCGATCAGTTCGAGGTCGCGCGTGCGCGCGACAACACCTCTGCGGCGTATGAACTGCAGGCCTGGTATGGACGTACCTATGACCGCGCGGTGCTGAAGGCGGAGGGCGAGGTCGACGGCGGCAAGTTCGAAGAGGCGCGCACCGAGCTGTTGTGGGGTCACGCCGTCGCGCCCTTCTGGGACGCGCAGCTCGGCGTGCGCTACGACAGCGGTGTCGGGCCGAATCGACGCTGGCTGGCGTTTGGCATCCAGGGACTCGCGCCGTATTGGTTCGAAGTCGACGCCGCCATCTATATCGGCGATGAGGGTCGCACCGCGCTGCGGCTGGACGCGGAGTACGAGCTGTTGCTCACGCAGAAACTGATCCTGCAGCCGAAGATCGAGACCGACTTCTACGGTAAGCGCGATGCCGAACGCGGGTTGGGCTCCGGTCTGGCCAAACTCACCGCGGCCGTGCGCCTGCGCTACGAAATCCGGCGGGAGTTCGCCCCTTATGTTGGCATCGAACGGGCGCGCAAGTTCGGGGCAACGGCGGGTTATGCGCGGGCGGCCGGTAAAGACACCGAAGAAACGCGACTCGTCGCCGGGGTGCGTTTCTGGTTCTGAACTTTGTTTTTTTCCTTCCGAATGTCTTGTACTTGCTGGTCGGGGCACCACAATCGGGATGGCCGGCCGAGAGACTCCGGCTGGTCCCACGGTTGAAACCAGGAAGACCGGGACGACGCTCCCGGGCAGAGGAGGCATGAAATGAAAAGAGCAGGACGTATTGGCCTTGCGGTTGTTCTATTGTTTGCTGTTGCGGTTCCCGCGTATGCCCAGATGGGCTCGGGCATGACGCAGGGGATGGGTTCGGGGATGTCCTCCGGAATGGGGTGCATGATGGGAGGAATGGGACCGGGCGGCTCCATGGGCATGATGGGATCCGGCAAGGGCGGCCACGTCATGGGGTATGCCTCGCCGCTCGATCTGAAGGATGAGCTGAAGCTCACGGTAGAGCAGGTCGCCAAGCTCAAACCGATGCACGCGGAATACCGTAAGGCGATAATCCGCAAGTCGGCGGAGGTCAAGGCGGCGAACATCGACCTGGAGGAGCTTCTGTCCGCCAAGGCGATCGACTACGCCAAGGTCGAGAAGCAGGTGAAGGCGACCGAGGGGCTCAAGAGCGGGCTGATGCTCTCGCGCGTGGAGGCGCTCAAGAAGGTCCAGGGCGTGCTCACGCCGGAGCAGTTCGAGAAGTACCGAGAGAAGGCCCGGCGGCCGATGGGGCACGGGGCGGGCGCGGGTGCAGGGATGGGAATGATGGGAGGCATGGGCCAGGGGATGATGTGTCCCATGATGAAGATGATGATGCAAGGCGGGATGATGGGTCAGGGGATGATGGGGGGCGGCATGATGGGCGGGGGGATGGCGCCCGCCAAGCCCCAGGCGAAGACGAAGGAGGCGCCGGCCCAGGCGCCGTCCGGGGATCCTGAGCACGAGGCGCATCACCCCGGGAAGTAGCAGGGGATCGAGGCGCGTGCGGATGCAGATCCGCCTCTTTTAGCAGAAACCGGGAGGAATGATGAAAATCGAGTTTGATTACACCGTGACAACGGAGAAGCCTTACGAGGAGGCTGTGGCGGCCGTGATCGCCAAGGCGGAGGAGAAGGGGCTCAAGATACAGCACGTGCACGACGTGGAGCAGACGATCAAATCGAAAGGGTTTGAATCGCCGCCCCTCAAGATCATCGAGATATGAAACGCCAAATATGCCAGCCAGGTCCTGGCTGCTGACATTCAGATCAGTCTGTTGATGCCCTGCAAGGTCAATGTCTGGGTCAAGGACGGGAAGACCGTGATCAGCGGTCTTCGCCCCACGGTCCTGGCCCAGCTCTTTCCCCACGCGGCCCTTGGGACGGTCCCCCAGGAGGTGGAGAAGATCATCACGTCCATCGTGGACGAGGCGAAAAACGTTTGACCGTGCCGTGAGGGAGACGCCCCGCGCGGCGCAACGCGAGGAGGATCCGCGATGATCGATCCCGTCTGCGGCATGGCGGTGGAAGAAGGCGAGGCGGCGGGACACTCTGCGTACGCCGGTCAGATGTATTACTTCTGCTCCGCGCGCTGCTTGCACGATTTCAAGGCGAATCCTTCGGCCTATGTGCAGGCGATGGGGATGCCCTTGAAAACGCCGACAGGGGTGGGCCTCACCATGGCCGCTGTCCCCGCCCCGACAGCCAAACCCGCCAAGGAGATCGCCAAGGATCCGATCTGCGGCATGGTCGTGGAAAAAGCCAAATCGCTCAAGACCGAGCGCGCTGGGCGCACGTATTACTTCTGCAGCGCCGGCTGCCAGCGCACCTTCGAATCGCCCGAGCAGGAACTCAAGACCATGAAGACGCGCGTGATGATCGCGCTCGGCGGCGTGCTCGCGCTCGCGATCCTGCGCGCCGCGGCGTTCATCGCGCTGGCCGCCGGCGCCACCATCGTCACCTGGGCGCCGATTCCTCAACTCCCATGGTTTACCTGGGGGATGTGGCTGTTCATCCTGGTTACGCCGGTGCAGTTCATCGGCGGCTGGAGCTTCTACGTGGGCACCTGGAGCGCGATCAAGACGCGTTCGATCAACATGGACACGCTGATCGCGCTCGGCACCACAGTCGCCTACGTCTACAGCATCGCAGTGATCTTCTTCCCTGAAGTTCTGCCGGTGAAGGTGGAGGAGCGCGACGTGTACTTCGAGGTCAGCGCCGTCATCATCGCGTTCGTGCTGCTCGGCAAGTACATGGAGGAGATGATCAAGAAGCGTTCCTCGGCGGCGGTTCGCAAGCTCATGGACTTGAAGCCCGCGAAGGCGCACGTGATCCGTGACGGTGCCGAGATGGAAGTGCCGGCCGAGTCGGTGATGGTCGGGGAGACGGTCATCGTGAAGCCGGGCGAGAAGATTCCGACCGACGGCGAGGTTATCGAGGGCGCATCGGCCGTGGATGAATCCATGCTCACCGGCGAGTCCATGCCGGTGGAAAAGCGCGCGGGTTCGGAAGTCATCGGCGGCACGCTCAACAGAACGGGTCTGTTCCGCTTCCGGGCGACACGCGTGGGCGCCGGGACGGCGCTTGCCCAGATCATCCGGATGGTCGAGGAGGCGCAGGCCAGTAGCGCCCCAATCCAGCGCCTCGCCGACCAGGTGACGCGCTACTTCGTGCCGGCGGTGGTGGCGACGGCGGTCATCTCCTTCGGCCTCTGGTGGCTGAGCGGCAACTTCCCGCAGGGGTTGCTCGCGTTCATCGCCGTGCTCATCATCGCCTGCCCGTGCGCGCTCGGCATCGCCACCC
>CAKKSE010000124.1:0-3891 GCA_919903025.1 Nitrospiria bacterium
TACTTCGACGAGGCCGCCAAGAAGAAGGTCGCGGCTTCGCTGTACGACAGCCTGACCCCGAAAGGGTATCTCTTCATCGGCCACTCGGAGTCGCTCCACACGATCTCGCGTGCGTTCAAGCTGGTGACGGTGAACAAGATGCTGGTCTACCAAAAGGCATAGCGGGGACGACGATCATGAGCAAGCAGATCCTCATCGTGGATGATTGCAGCACCACCCGGAAGCTTCTCTCCATCATCCTCAAGGGGCGGGGGTACGCGACCATCGCGGCGGAAAACGGAATCGACGCCCTGGAGAAGCTCGCCCAGCACGCCGTGGACCTGGTCGTGACGGACCTCAACATGCCGCAGATGGACGGCCTGGAGCTGATCCGGACGATCCGGGGAAACGCGGACATGAAGAACCTCCCCGTCGTGATGGTCACGACCGAGTCGGACGAGATGGACAAGAAGCGGGGCATCGAGATAGGCGCGAGCGCCTACCTGACGAAACCGGTGACGAAGGATCGGTTGGCCTACGAAGTGGCCAAATTACTTTAGGGAGGGGAACGACATGTCGGACCTCAAGATGAAGATCCTGGTCGTGGACGACTTTTCCACGATGCGGCGGATCATCAAGAACATCCTCCGCCAGATCGGCTACCAGGAGATCGGGGAGGCGGAGGACGGCCAGGCCGCCCTCGCCAAGCTCAAGGTCGACAAATTCGATTTCGTCGTGACCGACTGGAACATGCCGAACATGACGGGCCTGGAACTCCTTCAGGCGATGCGGGCGGAGCCCGCGCTCAAGGACGTTCCGGTCCTCATGGTCACGGCCGAGTCCCAGCAGGAGAACGTCGTCCAGGCCGTCCAGGCCGGCGTGAACAACTACATCGTCAAGCCGTTCACGGCCGAGACACTCAAGGAGAAGATCGACAAGATCTTCGAGGCGCTGGCGAACAAGTAGGAGGAGGCGGCGGTCAGCGGTCAGCGGTTAGCGGTCAGGGCTGCAAAAGACTGAATGCTGAGAGCTGAAAGCTGAAAGCTGAAAGCTGTTCTGAGCGGAGGACAACATGCCGGACGAGAAGGAGAGTCACGGGATCAAGGAACTTGTCGAAGTCGCGCGGGCGATGTCCGAAGGCGACTTCTACCGGGAGCTGTCGGTGACGGTCAAGGGCGAACTCGCCCAACTCGCCGAGTACATCAACAAGACCCGGGTGTCGCTCCAGCACCTGGAGCCGTCGGTCCGCGAAACGACGAAGAACATTCCGATGGCGTCTCAGCAGCTCTCCGACGTCACGCGCGCGACGGAGGAGGCGACGCACAAGGTCCTCTCCCTCACGGAGGAGATCCTGGACGAGCAGGAATCGCTGGGAAAGCACCTGGCCGCCGCCCGCGGGGCGGCTTCGGCCCCGGGGGGCGACGGGCTTTTGCCGGCGCTGGACGCGATCAACGCCACGACCGACCGGACGAAGGAGAAGCTGATCGAGATCATGACCAATCTCTCGTTTCAAGACCTGACGGGGCAGAAGATCAAGAAGATCGTCGCCCTGGTCCAGGAGGTCGAGGCGAAGATCCTGGAGCTCATCCTCTCCTTCGGACTGAGGCCGGACGAGAAGGGGAACGACACCGACCGGCAGAAGCGGGTGGAGATGATCGGCCAGCTTCACGACGCCTATCTGAAGAGCGAGATCAAGCAGGACCTGGTCGACGACATTCTGAAGAGCGCGGGAATCGGGCGGTAGAAGACGATGAATAGGTGAATCGGTGAATAGGTGAATAGGTGAATCGGTGAGTCGGGGAGAAGACCCCTCCCCTTTGTAAGGGGAGGCCGGGTGGGGTAGAGCCGTCGAGTGTTCTACCTCCCCCGACCCCTCATTACAAAGGAGGGGAATGGAAAGCGGCGCCTCCCGGAGGCGGTTGAGAAAAACGAGGTCTGGCATGAGCGAGACGGAACGCGACGAGATGCAGGAGATCATCCAGGACTTCCTGGTGGAAACCCAGGAGATCCTGGACGGCCTGGACGAGAAATTCGTCGAGCTGGAAAAACGCCCGGAAGACCCCGACCTTCTCAACTCGATCTTCCGGGGCGCCCACACGATCAAGGGGGCGGCGGGTTTTCTGGGATTCACCCAGATGGTCGAGCTCGCCCACAAGACCGAGAGCCTCCTCAACAAGCTGAGGAACGGGGAGATGTCGGTCACGCCGCCCATCATGGACGTCATCCTCCAGGCTGTCGACCAGATCAAAATCCTCCTCGGCAAGATCCGCGAGCACGATCAACAGCCCGCGGACCTGAGCGGGATCCTGGCGCGTCTCGAAGCCGCCATGGAGTCTGGAAAGACAGCCGGATCAGCCGCCCCCGCTCCCGCTCCACAGGCCGCCCCCGCCGCCCCGAAGGCGGTTTCTCCGCCCCCGCCCCCGCCTCCTTTACCGGGAGAGAAGCCGATCGGCGAGATCCTCGTGGCCGAGGGCAAGATCACACGGGACCAGCTGGCCGAGGCGCTGGATGCCCAGCAGAAGGCCCCGAAGCTCGGGGAGGTCCTGGTTCAGAAGAACCTGGTCTCGGAGGAGGACGTCAGCCGGGCCGTGGAGAAGCAGGCGCACGCCGGGGCGGGCGTGGAGCAGACGATCCGGGTCGACACGAAGAGGCTCGACAGCGTCCTCGACCTGGTGGGCGAGCTCGTCCTCGGGAGAAACCGTCTCGCGAAGATTCAGGCTCAGTTCGAGGGGCGGAACGGGGACGATCCGCTCGTGACCGCCCTGGGCGAGGTTTCCTCCCACATCAACCTCATCACCACCGACCTCCAGCTCGCCGTGATGAAGACCCGCATGCAGCCCGTCCGCCGGGTCTTCTCGAAGTTCCCGCGGATGGTCCGCGACCTGGGCCGGGCCAAGGGGAAGGATATCGAGATCCAGGTCTTCGGCGAGGAGACGGAGCTCGACAAGAGCGTGATCGAGGAGATCGGCGATCCGTTGGTCCACCTGATCCGGAACGCCGTCGATCACGGGATCGAGATGCCCGACGCCCGACAGGCGGAGGGGAAGCCGCGGAAGGGCACGATTCTCCTCTCCGCGTACCACGAAGGGAACTCCATCATCATCGAGATCGAAGACGACGGGAAGGGAATCGACCACGCCGTGATCCGGCAGAAAGCGGTGGAAAAGGGGGTCATCGACCGCGCGACGGCCGATCGGATGACCGAGCGGGAAGCCGTCAATCTGATCTTCGCGGCCGGCTTCTCGACGGCCGAGAAGGTCTCGGACCTGTCGGGCCGGGGCGTCGGGATGGACGTGGTCAAGACCAACATCACGAAGCTGAACGGGACCGTGGAGATCAACACCGAGGTCGGGAAGGGGACCCGGATGCGGATCCGTCTGCCGCTCACCGTCGCGATCATCCAGGCGCTCATGGTCGAGGTCGGCCGCGAGGCGTTCGCGATCCCCCTCGCGACGGTCGTTGAAACGATCCGGATCGGCGCGTCGGAGATCCGAACGGTGGACGGACGGGAGGTGATCTCGCTCCGCAAGACGATCCTTCCGCTCATTCGCCTGGCGACCGAGTTCGGGATCGAAACGGCCGGGTCCCTGGAGCGGTACTACGTGGTGGTCATCGCCGTGGGCGAGAAAAGGTTCGGCGTCGTGGTGGACCGGCTGAGGGGCCAGGAGGAAGTGGTCATCAAGAGCGTGGGCGAGTACCTGGATACGAACGACGGGATCGCGGGCGCGACGATTACGGGGGACGGAAAGGTCGTCCTGATCCTCGACATGGCGGTCATGATCAAGAACATGGTGGCCGCGCGGGAGACCGTGAGGCGGTGAATGGGCGAATCGGCAAGCCGCCCCCCCCCCACCTTCATCCTCCCCCGCGAGGGGGGAGGATAAGAACGAGCGGGCGGTCGGGACAAGAAAT
>CAKKSE010000124.1:3991-5370 GCA_919903025.1 Nitrospiria bacterium
ATCCTCCCCCGCGAGGGGGGAGGATAAGAACGAGCGGGCGGTCGGGACAAGAAATCCCCTCCCCCTTGAGGGGGGAGGGAAGGGTGGGGGTGGGCAGATTGACGAAAGGGAACGGAGGGATTCGATGATTGCGGATGTGCCGCCAGTCGTAACGGGACGGAAGATCCGGGTCCTGGTCGTGGACGACTCCGCCTTTATGCGGAAGGCGATCGTCAACATGCTGTCCTCCGATCCCGCCATCGAGGTGATCGGGACGGCCCGCGACGGGCAGGACGGCGTCGACCAGGTCCTCGAGAAGAAGCCGGACCTCGTCACGCTCGACGTGGAGATGCCGCGGATGAACGGGCTCGAGGCCCTGCGGGTCATCATGGAAAAGCGCCCCGTTCCGGTCCTGATGCTCTCGTCGCTCACGGAGGAGGGGGCTCAGGCGACGCTCGAGGCGCTCGACCTCGGCGCCGTGGACTTCCTCCCCAAGAACCTGGACAGCCTCTCGATCAACATCGTGAAGATCCAGAGGGAGCTGATCGAGAAGGTGAAAGCGATCGCGGGGCGCAAGCTTGTCCTCCGTTCCCGCCGGGACAACGGTTCCGGTCCCCATGTGTCGGCCGTTCCCACGCTGACGGCGAAGCCGCACGCGCTCGACGCGCTCCACCGGGTGCGGATCGTGGCGATCGGGACGTCGACGGGAGGCCCGAAGGCCCTGCAGGACGTTCTCCCCCAGCTTCCCAAGGATTTTCCCGTGGGCATTGTGATCGTCCAGCACATGCCCAAGGCGTTCACGGGGCCGTTCGCCGCAAGGCTCGACACCCTTTGCCAGATCCGGGTTCGGGAGGGGCAGGCCCACGACAAAGTCGAGGCGGGAACGGCGATCATCGCGCCTGGCGGGGTCCACATGAAGATTTCCCGTCTGGGGGCGACGGGCGTTGAGGTCGTCCTGACCGACCAGCCGGCGGACCTTCTGCACAAGCCGTCCGCCGACGTCATGATCGCGTCCGTGGCCGAGGCGTACGGCGGCGCGGGACTCGGCGTCATTCTGACCGGAATGGGGGCCGACGGACGGGACGGGATCGCCGCACTCAAGAAGGCCGGGGGGAAGGTGTTGGCCCAGGACGAGGCCTCGTGCGTCGTCTACGGCATGCCGCGGGCCGTCGTCGATGCCGGTCTCGCCGACAAGGTCGTGCCTCTCGACCACATGGCGGGCGAGATCATGAACATGGTTTGAGAGACGGTGAATGGGTAAATCGGTGAATGGGTGAATGAGAAGAAGCTAACCGTCCAGGCACCCAAAATCGGGCCGGCAGCCGATCTGCCGGAAAAAAGCGCGGCGCGATCATCGGGTCGACATGCCGCAAGGAGGAAGAAATGAGAAGGATGGTTTC
>CAKKSE010000125.1 GCA_919903025.1 Nitrospiria bacterium
CGTCCCGCCTCGTCACGACGAGGCCCCAGTCTCCCGATGCCCGCCACTCCTTCTTGAACAACTCCCTTGGGAAAACCATATTCTCCCTCCGGCCGGAGTGGGCGATCACGCTTTCCGTCCCCGTGTCGTACCCCACGACGACGGCGTAGTGCCAGGACGTGCGGAGAGGCAGGCCGATGTCGAGGAGGACGATGACGGGATTTCCTTGCCGGAGCTCACGGATAAGAGAGGGGAAGCCGCCCCGGTGGATCCGGCTCTGGAAGCCTAGCGTCCTGGGGTAGGTGAGGAGATCGACCGTGAGCGTTCCTTTGAGCTTCGGGAGGTAGATCTCGGAGGCGATCAGGTCGGGGGGGACGGGGCGGCCCCGGAAAGCCATGACCATGGCGAGGGCCGCTGGACCGCATCGCTCCGGCTCCTGGGGAAAGAACGGTACGCCTGGAACATAGACGCCCCGGGCGGGGTCCCGCTGTATCTCTCTGGAGAGCGCATCGCCGGAGAGAAGCGGCGCGCATGAGGCAAGGAGAAGGAGCGCAAGAAGGATTGTCGAGGATTGAGAGGCGAGATGCCCGGTGGCTCGCGCGGTCAGTCCCCCCCTCCCTGACCCTCCCCCTCGGAGGGGGGAGGGATGGGTGGGGGTGGTCGTCACGAGATATGAACCCTCTTTCCCGAGAAATAGAGGTACATGAGGAAAGCGATGATCAGGACGAGGACGATAATCGCGGCCCCATCGCCGCCGGCCTCGACCCCGCCCGAGGCCGAGATGTTCGCGGCGATCGCGTGGATATCGTCCGGCGTCAGGGCGTCGAGCCTCGCCTGGATCTCCTCGGGATCGAGGCCAAGGGCGGCCAGCCTGTCGCGGACGACCTGCGTCTCGAGGGCCGACTGAACGATGGCGCGGTCCGCCTCCAGTTCGATGGGCGAGGGAACAGGGGCCGCGACGCCGGCGGCGGGGACGAGGGCCCAGAAGGCCAGCACGAAGAAGACGAGCCATGCAGTGCGGAAGAAGGTTCCGGAACGTCTCATCGAGTGATTCCCCCTCTTGAATATGATCGTTTGGACCGGGATCGACCCAACCGTTGAAAATTCTAGCGTTCGCGGCGGGCCGAGGCAAGGGGAAATCTTCATTGTTCCTTGACACGTTTCCGACGAATGTGATAAATATCTCCGTGTTTTAAGGCACTTACACATTCGTCCTTGTCGCGACGAATAGACTCCAAGGGATCCCGCCGCCTCGATGCCGCCTGACAGACCGACTGTCGCCGAGATCAACCTCGATCACCTGTCGCACAATCTTGAGCAAGTCCGCCTCCGTGTCGGCTCATCCGCGGAGATCCTCGCCGTCGTGAAGGCCAACGCCTACGGACACGGGGCCGTTTCCGTGGCGCGGCGCTTGGTTTCGGATGGAGTCGCGATGCTGGGCGTCGCGACGGTCGAGGAGGGGATCGAACTCCGGGAGGCGGAAATCGAGGCACCCATCCTCATTCTGGGAGGGATCTTCGGGGAGGACTTGACGGCGGCGGCCGCTTTCCATTTTCGCCCGGTCGTCTATTCGAGGGAGATCCTTCGATCCTTGTCGAAGGCGGCGCTTGCGGCCGGGACCGATATCGATGTCCACGTCAAAGTGGATACGGGAATGGGCCGGCTGGGAACGGCCCTGGACGATCTGCCGGATCTCATCGCCGCGATCGCCCAAGCGCCTGGACTCCGAGTGGAGGGGATCCTGACCCACTTTGCGGAAGCGGACCTTGCGGACGCCGAGTTCGCCCGTCTGCAGTTGGCCCTCTTCGAGCGCGCGGTCCGGATGCTCCGGGAAGAGGGCATGGCGCCCCGGTACGTTCACGCCGCCAATTCCGCGGCGATCCTGACGCTTCCCGAGTCTCACCAGACGCTGGTCCGGCCGGGGATCGCGCTCTACGGATACCTTCCCTCTCCCGCCCTCTCGTTTCCAACTCCCCTCAGGCCGGTGATGTCGTTCAAGACGAAGATCGTCTACATCAAGACGGTCCCGGCGGGCACGCCTATCTCCTACGGCCGCACGTTCGTGACGAAGCGGACGAGCAGAATCGGGACGCTTCCGGCGGGGTACGCGGACGGGTTCGATCGGCGTCTGTCGAACAGGGGCGAAGTCCTCGTTGCGGGCCGGCGGGCTCCCGTCGCCGGCAGGGTCTGCATGGATTTGACGATGATCGACCTGACGGAAATTCCGGAGGCCGCCGCGGGGGACGAAGCGGTCCTCATCGGCGGGCAGACGGGTCCGGACGGAACGGCCGGCTTCATCGGGGCGGACGAGATGGCCTCCTGGATGGAGACGATCCCCTACGACGTCCTTTGCGGAATCGGCCCTCGGGTGCCGCGGCGGATCGCGGGCGGGACGCGCCGGGCGGATGTCCGGGCCGGATACGCGGGAGCCGCTGTCGAGTGAGCGAAGCGAAGGCCTTCCTTCGCGTGGGCGGATTCGTCGCCGTTGCCCGGTTTTTCGTCGAGGCGGTGGGGACGGTGGGCGTCGCTTTCCTCGAGGAAGCGGGAAGGATCGTCACCCTCATTTATCAGACCCTGCGGTGGTCGATCCGCCGTCCCTTCGACGTTCGGAACATCCTGCGCCAGTGCGAGGCGATCGGCGTCAACTCGATTCCGGTGATCCTGATAACGGCCGTCTTCACGGGGATGGTGCTGGCGTACCAGAGCTACACGGGATTCAAGCGGTTCAATGCCGAGTCGCTGGTGGGAACGGTCGTCGCCCTCTCGATGACCCGGGAGCTGGGGCCCGTGCTCACGGCCCTCGTGCTGGCCGGCCGCGCGGGCGCGGCCATGGCCGCCGAGCTCGGGACGATGAAGGTGACCGAGCAGATCGACGCACTGCTCACGCTCGCGACCAATCCGGTCAAGTACCTGATCGCCCCCCGCTTCCTGGCCACCGTCATCATGCTGCCGGCGCTCACCGTGGTCGCCGATCTCCTGGGGATCATCGGCGGGTATTTCGTGGGCGTGAACGTCCTGGACGCGAACCCCACCGTCTACATCAGGCGAACGACCGAATACTTGAAGGTCGACGACATCGTGAACGGGCTCATCAAGGCGGCCGTTTTCGGCGGGATCATCGCGATCGTGTCGTGCGACCGGGGGTTCTACACCGAGGGGGGCGCGGAGGGAGTCGGCAAGGCCACGATGAGCGCCGTGGTCCTCTCCATGATGCTCATCCTGATCAGCAATTATTTCTTGAACACGGTCCTGTTCTGACGGATGAAGGAAGATCCGGTGGGGGAGGAGCCGAAGATCAAGCTGGTCGACGTCCACAAGGCGTTCGGGGCGAAGGTCGTCCTCAAGGGGGTGAACCTCGCGATCCGCTCAGGGGAGAGCATGGTGGTGATCGGCGGATCGGGGACGGGAAAGAGCGTTCTCATCAAACATATGATCGGTCTCCTCCGGCCGGACCGGGGCCGTGTCTTCGTGGACGGCGTGGAGGTGGAGGAGCTCGACGAGAGCGGTCTCGTCGAGCTGAGGAAGAAGTTCGGGATGCTCTTCCAGGGGGCGGCCTTGTTCGACTCGTTGACCGTCTGGGAGAACGTGGGGTTCGGCCTCAAGCGGCACATGAAGCTGAGGGACGCCGACATCAAGGGGATCGCCGTCGAGAAACTCCGGATGGTGGGGCTGAGGAACGTCGAGGACCTGATGCCGTCGGCCCTCTCGGGGGGAATGCGGAAGCGCGTCGGCCTCGCCCGGGCCATCGCGATGGACCCGGAGATCATTCTCTACGACGAGCCGACGACGGGGCTCGACCCGATCATGGCCGACGTCATCAACGATCTGATCATCAAGCTCAGGGAGGAGATCCACGCGACGTCGGTGGCGATCACGCACGACATGGTGAGCGCGTACAAGATCGCCGACCGGATCGCCATGCTTTACCAGGGGGAGATCCAGGCGGTGGGGACGCCGGACGAGATCCGCGGATGCGACAATCCGATCGTTCAGCAGTTCATCCACGGAAGGGCCGTGGGTCCGATCCGGGTGGACGTGTGAGGGCGATGAGTTCGGGGTTCGGAGTTCGGAGTTTGGAGAGTTAGGTCCACTCCCAACTCCCGGCTCCGAACTCTGAACTGGATTCAAGGAGGCTCAATGCGTCAGATGACGACCGAGCTTAAGGTTGGGATCTTCATCATCCTGGCGGTGCTGGTCCTGGCCTACATGACAATGCGCGTGGGCGACTACCGCATCCGCCAGAAGGACGGGTACCGGCTGATCTCCACGTTCGACAACGTGGCGGGTCTCGACGTTAAGTCGGCCGTCAAGATGGCGGGAGTCGACGCCGGCAAGGTCGAGAAGATCGAGCTCGTGGGCGGCCGGGCGCGGGTCACGATCCGGGTCCGGCCCAACGTGGTCGTCCACACCGACGGTCAGGCGATGGTCCGGGCGACCGGCATGCTGGGGGACAAGTACCTGGAACTGACGCCGGGGACGCCCGATGCCCCCGCCGCGAAGGACGGTGCGGAGCTGAAGCCGGCCGAGAAGATCGTGGACTTCGAGCGGCTGT
This sequence comes from Nitrospiria bacterium, assembly GCA_919903025.1. Taxonomy (GTDB): domain Bacteria; phylum Nitrospirota; class RBG-16-64-22; order RBG-16-64-22; family RBG-16-64-22; genus RBG-16-64-22. The sequence goes on from CAKKSE010000125.1 coordinate 4,532, forward strand.
TGGCCGTCTTTACCGACGTGGGCGATGACCTCAAGGGCGTGACGCGGACGCTCAACGAGGTCCTCGGAACGAAGGAAGGAAAGGAGGACCTCCGGGCGATCGTCACCAATCTCCGGAACCTTTCCAAGAACATTGACACGCTGGTACTCCAGAACAAGGACGCCGTCAAGAACACGATCGAAAACCTGGAGGCCGTCTCGGGTACGGTGAAGGATGACTGGCCGGCCCTGTCGAAGGACCTGAGGGACGCGTCCTCGTCGCTGAGGGCAATCCTCGACGAGAACCGGGGACCCGCGAAGGACGCGGTAGCGAACATCAAGCGGGCGTCGGAGAAGCTCGACGACGTTCTGGCGTCGGTCGACCGGATCGCCAAGAAAGTCGACAAGGGCGAAGGGACGATCGGCAAGCTGATGACCGACGACAAGCTCTATACGCAAGTCACGAACGCCGCCGACGGGATCAACCGGTACATCAGCCGGACCGAGCGGTTCCGGACGTTCGTCACGTTTCGGGGCGAATACCAGCATCAGGACCAGGACACGAAGGGGTACTTCGGCTTGGCGCTCCAGCCGCGGGACGACAAGTCGTACATCTTCGAGGTCATCAAGGACCCCAAGGGGAAGCGGACGGAGACGACGACCACCACGACGCGAACGGACGGGGGAACGACGACCACCGACACAATGAAGGAGGTCAAGTTCGAGGACAAGCTCGCGTTCACCGCGCAGTTCGGCCGCCGTTGGGGGCCCCTGGCCCTCCGGATCGGGTTGACGGAATCGGAGTTCGGCCTCGGCGGGGACGCCTACATCCTCAAGGACGATCTGCGACTGTCGGTGGACGCCTGGAGGTTCTCTTCGGACGAGACGGACAACAAGCGCGTCCACATGAAGGCGGCGGCGAGCTACTCCATGTTCAAGTACCTCTTCGCGACCGTGGGATGGGACAACTTCCTGAACCGGAAGCGGGACAACTTCTTCGTCGGCGGCGGGGTCCGGTTCGAGGACGAGGACTTGAAGTACATTCTCGGCACGGTCCCGATTCCGAAGCAATGAGGAGTGAATCGGTGAATGGGTGAATCGGTGAATCGGGATGTCCAAAGAGCCGACGGGTCGAAAAGTCGAAAAGGCGAAGGAACTCGAAAGCTCATGCGAAAGGGAGGAAGGCAGGGGAGATGATGAAAACTGGGATTGTCGAAGAGGTTCACGGCCCTGATGCGGCCGTCGGAAAATCGTTTCACGACATGCCGATCCATCCGGTCGTGCTGGGCAACATCGCCCGGCTTGGGTTCGTCCGGATGACGCCGATCCAGGAGAGGACGCTTCCGATCTCTCTCGCGGGGCGGGACGTGGCGGGGCAGGCCCAGACGGGAACGGGGAAGACGGCGGCGTTCCTGATCGCGATCATGACAAGGCTCCTGTCGCACCCGCCGGCGAGAAAGGCGGGCAAGCCGGGACCGCGGGCCCTGATCGTGGCGCCCACCCGGGAACTGGCCGTGCAGATCGAGGCGGACGCGGTGGGTCTCGGGGAGGGGACGGGGCTCCGGGTCGGGGCGGTGTACGGAGGAGTGGATTACGAAAAGCAGCGGAGGATGCTGACCGAGGGCCTCGACATCCTCATCGGGACGCCGGGCCGGCTGATCGACTACTTCAAGCAGAAAGTCTACACGCTCGACGGGATCGAAGTCCTGGTGATCGACGAGGCCGACCGGATGTTCGACATGGGGTTCATCCCGGACCTCCGGTACATGCTGAGGCGGATGCCCAAGTACGACCGGCGCCAGTCGATGCTTTTCTCCGCGACATTGTCCGCGAGAGTGATGGAGCTCTCGTACGAGCACATGAACAATCCCGAGAAGGTCTCCGTTTCCCCGGAGCAGGTCACGGCCGAGCGGGTGAAGCAGGCCCTCTACCACGTTGAGCGGCGGGAAAAGCTCCCTCTTCTGCTTGGCATTCTCCGGCGGGAGGCCCCGAACCGGACGCTGATCTTCGTCAACACGAAGAGGCAGGGCGAGCGGCTGGCCGAGCGCCTGACGCGGTTCGGTCACGAGACGCGGGCGATCACGGGGGACATTCCGCAGAAGAAGCGCCTTCGGATGTTGAGCGATTTCAAGGAGGGACAGCTCCCGTTCCTCGTGGCTACGGACGTGGCTTCGCGGGGCCTGCACATTGAGGCCGTGAGCCACGTGATCAACTACGATCTCCCCCAGGACCCGGAGGATTACGTCCACCGGATCGGCCGGACGGCCCGGGCGGGGGCGGAAGGGACGGCGATCTCGCTGGCGTGCGAGGAATTCGTATTCGGCCTCGAGGCGATCGAGGAGCTTATCGGGCACAAGATCCCGGTTGAATGGGCCTCCGAGGAGATGTTCGTCGAGGTTGGCCACGGCTCGCGCGAGAGTCACCCCTCGGCCCAGGCCGGCCGGGGGGAGTCTTCGGCCAGGCCCAGAGGCGGCGCCCCGCCGGGACGGGGCGGCGGTCCTCATCGAAGGAGACGGACGTGAGACGCCTGGGGGCGATCCTTCTCGCGTCGGCCGTCTCGCTCTTGTCGGCGCCGCCGGAAGCCGCGGCTCGGGGGTTCAAGGTGTACGGGGTTCAGACGCCCGCGCGCGGCGATCTGGATGGGGTCTACTGGGCCGACTACGTGGCCGCGGGAGGCAAGGATTCGGCCGATGGCCTGTGGCGCCACACTGTCGAGATGGACTACAGTTTCTCCGAGCGATGGACGATCGGCGTCTTCGGGGATTTCGAGGATTCCAAGGACGGATCTCTTCGCTACGCGCAGGCGCGGTTTCTTGTCCGGACGAAGGTCCTGGACGTGTCTCCGTCCGGGGCCGGTCTCGCTTTTCACGTGGTCTACGATTTCCCGGAAAACTGGTACCGGAGCTGGGAGCAGGTCGAGGTCCGGATGATCTTCGAGCAGTTCTTCGGGATCTGGAACGTCCGCCTCAACCCGATCTTCGAAAAGAAGACGAGCGGTCCCGACGTGACCGACGGTCTGTCGTTCGCCTACGCCGCGGGGGCCTATCGTCCCGTCTCGCCGGACGTCAGCGCGGGGCTCGAGCTCCACGGCGGGATCGGGGAGATCCGGGACCGGGACCCGACGCCGAAGCAGAGGCACTACGTGGTCCCGACCATCCGGTGGAAGGTGAACAAGCGGCTCTCGTGGGAGGTGGGCGCGGCGATCGGCTACACGCAGGAAGCCGACGACTTCACGCTCAAGAGTCTGCTGGAGTACAGATTCTAAGCGCTTTCAGCACTCAGATGTCAGCGTTCAGCAAGCGGGAAAGCGTTCAGCAATCAGCGATAGCGGTTTGGCCCATGGCTTAAGCTGACGGCTGAAAGCTGATCGCTGAAGTCCGCGGCCGATAGTTGAGACTGCCAACGTCTGACCGCTGACTGCTCATGAAAGGTGTCGATGTCCGAACTCCGCCAGGATCCCACGACGAACGCCTGGGTGATCATCGCCCATGAGCGCGCGAAGCGTCCGAACCACTTCACCCGATCGAAGGCGCCGGCCGAGCCTCCGCCTCCGTACCGGGCGGACTGTCCATTCTGCGAGGGGAACGAGTCGATCACGCCCGCGGAGGAGTGGGCGTACCGCTCGGGCATGCCGAACGGGCCGGGATGGTGGGTGCGGACCATCCCCAACAAGTTCGCCGCCCTGCAGATGGAAGGTTCGATGGAGCGAAAGGACGAATTCGGCCTCTTCCGCCGGATGGACGGCGTCGGGAAGCACGAGGTCATCGTCGAGGCCCCGCGGCACGACGTGAGCATGGCCCTGATGTCCTCCCAGCAGGTGGAGGAGATCGTTCTCATGTACCGGGACCGGTACCTGTTCCTGCGGGAGGATCCCCGCTTCAAGTACGTGACGATCTTCAAAAACCACGGAGAGCGGGCGGGGACGTCGCTCGAGCATCCCCATTCCCAGGTCGTCGCCACGCCGATCGTCCCGGCCGCCGTCCGGCACCGCCTGGACGTGGCCATGCAGTACTACGACAACACTGGAAAGTGCATCTACTGCGACGTCCTGATCGTCGAGCAGAAAGTCGGGGCGCGGATCGTTTACGAGAGCGACCGGTTCGTCGCGTTTCATCCCTTCGCGTCCCGCTCCCCGTTCGAGACGTGGATCTTCCCGAAGGGCCGGCAGTCGGCGTTCGGCCAGATCTCGATCGGCGAGGCGAAGGAGTTTGCCCACGTCCTCCGGATCGTCCTGCTGAAACTCCACAAGGGTCTCGACAACCCGGACTATAACGCGATCATCCATACCGTCCCGTTCAAGGACGAGGTGGAAGAGTATTACATGTGGCACATGCAGATCGTTCCCCGGGTGAGCCACGTATCTGGTTTCGAGATGGGTTCCGGAATCTACATCAATTCGGCGGTGCCCGAGGAGACAGCCGCCTTCATGCGCAGGATCGAGGTGTGACGCGGACCATCACATTCCCGGTTTCGGGAATGTCGTGCGCGGCGTGCGCCTCGCGGATCCAGGCTGGGCTCAAGGGCCTGCCCGGCGTGAGCGGCGCGGAGGTCAACTTCGCCTCGGGCCAGGCCAGCGTCACGTACGATCCGGCCGTCGTCGGGCTGTCGGCGGTCCTTGCCGCCGTCAAGGCCCTTGGGTACGACGCCCGGACCGATGAGATCGTCCTCCCGATCCTCGGCATGTCGTGCGCATCCTGCGTCGCCAAGATCGAAGGGGCGCTCACCCGGCTGCCCGGCGTCGTGTCGGCCTCGGTGAATCTGGGGACGGAGAAGGCTGTCGTCAGGTACATCGGCCGTCTGGTGAGCGCGGCCGACATGAAGAGAGTCATCGAGGGGGCCGGCTACAAGGTCCTGGATGTGGCTGAAGAGGACCTCCTCGAGAAGGAAGCCCGCCTCCGACGCGATGAGGTCAACCGTGTTCGACGGCGCCTCGTCGCCGGAACCGTCCTTGTCGTTCCCCTCTTCGTTCTTTCCTCGTGGGAGATGCTGGGGCTCGCCGCTCTCCTGTTCCAAATCCCAAGGGGTCTCTCCGTCGCTCTCCAGTGGGTCCTCGCGACGCCGATCCAGTTCTGGGTCGCCCGGCCTTTCTACGCCGGCGCCTGGTCTGCCGCGCGGCACGGCACGACGAACATGAACACTCTGATCGCCGTGGGAACGTCCGCGGCCTACGGCTACAGCGCGGCGGCGGCGCTCTTTCCGCGGTTCTTCGAGATTCCGGGATACACGGCCGATGTCTACTTCGACACGGCCGGGGCGATCATCGTCCTTATTCTCCTGGGGCGGCTGTTGGAGGCGCGGGCGAAAGGACGGACCTCGGAGGCGGTCAAGCGCCTGATGGGTCTGGCCCCGAAGACGGCGCGCGTGATTCGGGACGGCGCGGAGATCGACGTTCCCCTGGCGGTCGTCGCGGCCGGCGATCTCGTCGTCGTCCGGCCGGGCGAGAAGGTCCCGGTCGACGGAACGGTCGTGTCGGGCCGCTCGTCCGTGGACGAGTCGATGGTGACGGGAGAATCGATTCCGGTCGAGAAGCAGGCGGGGGACACGGTGATCGGGGCGACGATCAACAGAACGGGATCACTCACGTTCCGGGCCACCCGCGTCGGGCGCGACACGATGCTTGCTCAGATCGTCCGCTTGGTGGAGGAGGCGCAGGGCTCGAAGCCGCCGATCGCGCGGCTCGCCGACGTCATCGCTTCGTACTTCGTTCCGGCCGTGATGGGGATTGCCCTTCTCACGTTTCTCGTCTGGTGGGCGTTCGGTCCGGCGCCGTCGTTTACGTACGCCGTTCTGAACATGGTTGCCGTCCTCATCATCGCCTGCCCCTGCGCCCTGGGTCTCGCGACGCCCACGTCCGTCATGGTGGGCACGGGGAAGGGGGCGGACCACGGGATCCTCTTCCGTTCTGGCCCCGCCCTGGAGACGCTTCACCGCGTCACGGCCGTCATCTTCGACAAGACGGGGACGCTCACGAGGGGCGAGCCCGAGGTGACGGACATCGTTCCCGTGTCCGGCGAAAGGCCCGATGAGATTCTTCGGCTGGCGGCGAGCGTGGAGAAGGGCTCGGAACACCCCCTGGGCGAGGCCGTTGTCCAGCGCGCGGCGGCGGGGAAGATCGATCTTTCGGCGGCGACGGGATTCGCGGCGATCCCGGGCCGCGGCGTCGAGGCTTCCGTGGACGGGATGAAGGTCCTTCTGGGGACGGAGCGGTTGATGCGGGAGAAGGGGGCCGATCCCGGAGCGGTCCAAGCCGACGCGGACCGGCTCGCCGGCGAAGGGAAGACGCCGATGTACGTGGCCCGCGGCGAGAAGGTCATCGGCCTCATCGCCGTGGCCGACCGGCCGAAGGAGAACGCGCATCGAGTCGTCGCGGCCCTCCACGGACAGGGGATCGAGGTCGGCATGATCACGGGCGACCGGAGGCTGACGGCCGAGGCGATCGCCCGCGAGCTCGGGATCGACCGGGTCATGGCCGAGGTTCTGCCGCGCGAGAAGGCGGCCGAGGTCGCCCGCCTGCAGAAGGAAGGGAAGGTCGTGGCGATGGTGGGGGACGGGATCAACGACGCGCCTGCTCTTGCGAGGGCGGACGTGGGGATCGCCCTGGGAACGGGGACGGATGTTGCGATGGAATCGGCCGACGTGACGCTCATCCGCGGCGACGTCGGCGCCGTCGTCGCCGCGATCGCCCTGTCGCGGGCGACGATCCGGAACATCAAGCAGAACCTTTTCTGGGCCTTCGCCTACAATACGATCCTCGTACCCGTCGCGGCGGGGGTCCTGTACCTGGCCTTTTCCCAGGGGACGCCCCCCGCCCTGCGGTGGGTCCTGGGCGACTTCGGGTTCCTCAACCCGATCCTCGCGGCGGCGGCCATGGGGCTTTCGTCAGTCTCCGTCGTCACCAACGCACTGAGGCTCCGCCGCTTTCGCGCTCCGATCGCGGCGGCGGCCTAGTGTCGTGAATCAGAAATATCGAAACATAAAACGGCGTCTTTTTCCGCATGGCGGCGTTGCTCGTCGTTGCCATAGTCCGAGCTATGCCGCCTCCTTGCGCCTAGCCATGCGAAAAAATTCATCCGTTTTATTTGTCCCGCTATTTCTGATTCGCGACACTAGCGGAAAGCCGGACGGATGAGGGCCCGGGTGGGCCTGATCGTCCTCGCCCTCGCGGCCGTCACGGCCGTCCACTGGGTGACCGATCCTCACCTCGGCCTCCTCCACGGAATCCTGGGGCATCTTTACCTTCTTCCGATCCTGCTGGCCTCCTTCTGGTTCGGGCTCAAGGGCGGGGTCGCGACGGCGGTCGTGTCAGCGCTTGTTTACGCGCCTCACCTCGTTCTGCTGAGAGGGGAACAGGCGCACGGAACGCTCGAGGTCTACAATGTCCTGGAGATCGTCCTCTACCTGATCATCGGATCGGCCACGGGGGTCCTGGCCGAGAACGAGCGGCGCCAGCGGGAAAAAACGGACCAAGCGCTGGCCGAGCTGAGGCGCTCGCACGACCGGCTGAGGGAGCAGTCGGAGGCCCTCCTGGGCGCGGAGCAGGAACTCAGGCGGGCGGACCGCCTTTCGGCCCTTGGGGAACTGGCCGCATCGATGGCCCACGAGGTGCGGACGCCCCTCGCCTCGATCCGCGGGGCGGTGGAAATCCTCGGAGACGCTGTCCCGAAGGACGACCCCCGGCGGGAGTTCGTCGCGGTCCTCGTGAACGAGACCGACCGGCTGGACAGGTACGTGGGGACGGTCCTCGAGTTCGCCCGTCCGCCCAGGCCGGATCGGACCCCGTGCGACGCGAACGAAATCGTCACCTCCACGGCCACCCTCGTGGCCAAGCAGGCGAAGCACGAAGGCGTCCGGCTCCAAATCGCTTGCGACGAGCGGGTCGTGAAGGATCTGTACGACGCCGGCCTTCTCCGCCACGCCCTGATGAACCTCCTTCTGAACGCGATCCAGGCGATGCCGCGCGGGGGGGTTCTCACGCTCAAGACGACCGCCGTGGCGGAGGGAGGGGTTGTGATCGACGTGGCCGACACCGGACCCGGGATTTCCGAAGAGATCAAGGACCGCCTTTTCGCTCCTTTCGCGACACTGAGACCGGGGGGCACGGGTTTGGGCCTCTCGATCGCCAGACGAATCGCCGAGCAACACGGCGGGAGCCTTACGTACGAATCGACGGTCGGACAGGGGACTGTTTTCCATATGTTGTTGCCTGGATCCAGCAAAACGATTCGTTCGACAAATCATGGTGTTATGGATCATACTTAATACGTTTCTGTTAATCCGTAATCTGCTAATCCGTTTTGTTAGCTTTTGCCCTTTAGGATGAATCACTGGAGAATCATGAGTTCAATCCTGTTGGTTGATGACGACGACTCCCTGCGGCGGGTCCTGAGCTTTCAGCTTGAAGAGGCCGGGTACGATGTGACGGCGGTTCCGTCCGCCGAGGCGGCGGTGGAGAAAATCGGCAAGGAGAGGAGGCCGTTCGATCTGGTCGTGACCGACCTGGCCATGGCCGGGATGGACGGGATCGAGCTCCTCCGCCGCGTGAAGGGAGAGGTCCCCGGGACGGAAGTGATCGTGATTACGGCGTTCGGGACGGTCGAGTCGGCCGTCTCGGCCATGAAGGCCGGGGCGTTCGACTACGTCACGAAGCCGGTCTCGCGGGACGAGCTCCTGCTCACGGTGGACAAGGCTCTCCGGATGAGGCGGCTCGCGTCCGAGAACGTGAATCTCAGGGCCGAGCTGGCGAGCCGCGAGGGTTTCGGGAGCTTGGTCGGCCGGAGCCCGGGCGTCCGGGAGGCCATCGCGACGGCCGTCAAGGTGGCCGCGACGGACGCGACGGTTCTTCTCCTGGGCGAAAGCGGGACGGGGAAGGAGCTCATGGCGCGGGGGATCCACGCGGGATCGCCGCAGGCCGGAGGGCCGTTCGTGGCGATCAACTGCGCGGCGATCCCGGAGGGACTCGTCGAGAGCGAGATGTTCGGGCACGTGCGGGGCGCCTTCACGGGGGCTGTCCGGGACCGGGCCGGGAAGTTCGAGGAGGCCCACGGGGGAACGCTCTTCCTGGACGAGATCGGCGATCTCAAGCCCGATCTGCAGGCCAAGCTGTTGAGAGTCAGCGAGACGCGCGTCGTCGAGCGCGTCGGCGGCGGGAAACCGGTCGCCGTGGATGTCCGGCTGATCGCCGCGACCCACCGGGACCTGGCCGAGATGATCCGGAAAGGGGAGTTCCGGGAGGACCTCTACTACCGCCTCTCGGTCGTGTCGATCCCGATCCCGCCGCTCCGCGAAAGGGAGGAGGACATTCCCCTCCTCGTCGATCACTTCGTTCGGAAGTTCAACCGGGAGGAGAGGGTCTCGGTGGACGCGGACGTTCTGGCCCTCTTCAAGCGCCACGCCTGGCCCGGAAACGTCCGCGAGCTGGAGAACGTCATCGAGCGGGCCTCCATTCTCCGAGCGGGGACGAGAATCACGCGGACGGATCTTCCTCCCGGTTTCGGCGAGGCGGTCGCCGTCGAGACCCTCTACCCGGGCGGGCTTCCGGACGGGTCGCTCTCGCTCGACCGGCTGGAGCGGGAGTTGATCGAGCGGGCGCTCCGCCGGTTCGGCGGTAACCAGAGCCGGACGGCCCGGTACCTCGGGATTTCGCGCCCGACGCTCATCTACCGGATGAAGAAGTACGGCTTGCGCGAGGAGGAAGAAGAAAGGTAAATTGAACGGCCTTCGAGGGCGGTGAATGGGTGAATCGGTGAATCGCGGAGTCAAGAATCGAAGAGTCGAAAGGTCGAAGAGTCAAAGAGGATAACGATAGAATGGATCAACTCACTGAAGCGGCGGCCGTGAGCGTACCGACCCGGAACCCGATCCGGCGGCTCTACAACTGGGTCCTGCATTGGGCGCACACGCCGTACGGAACGCCCGCTCTCTTCATTCTCGCGTTCGTCGAGTCGTCGTTCTTTCCCGTTCCGCCGGACGTCCTGCTCATGGCCCTGGCGCTCTCGCGGCGCGAAAAGGCCTGGTGGTACGCGGCCGTCTGCTCCGTCGGCTCGGTCTTGGGCGGCGTCGCCGGATGGGTGATCGGCGCGGCCTTCTACGACACGATCGGCCACCGGATCATCGAGGGGCTCGGGTATCAGGAGCAGTTCAAGCTCGTGGGAGCGTACTTCCAGGAGAACGCGTTCCTCTACATCCTGACCGCCGCGTTCACGCCGATCCCGTACAAGGTCTTCACGATCGGCGCGGGCGTTTGGCACATCTCGCTCGTTACGCTCATCGCCGCCTCGGTCATCGGCCGGTCGGGCCGCTTCTTCCTCGTCGCCGGCTCCCTCCACTTCTTCGGCCCCCCGGTCAAGCAGTTCATCGAGAAGTATTTCGATCTTCTCACCTTCGCGTTCCTCGGTCTCCTCGTCGGCGGCTACTTCCTCATCAAGCTGATGATGGGATAAAACGGACTCGGGGGGAGTCACCATGTCCGTTGAGCTGAGCTTCCTGGGGATTCCCCGAAATCTGACCACGGCCGTTCTCGCGCTCGCGATCGGCATCGGCGTCGCCCTCGTCCTGGGCGCCGCCATGCGGACCCTCTTCGGGCGCTCTCTCTCTCCGCTCACTCGGTGGACGATCAACGCCCTTCTGGTTTTCGTCGCGGTCGAGACGTTCCTTTACTTCGGCGGACCGGCCCTTCCCGCCGGGCTCTACAGCTACATTTCGTTCCTGGCGTGGACGCTGTTCTTCGCGGCCGTTTTTCGCTTCCTGCTTCTCATAATCATGGGCTTTCTCGCGAAGAGAGGGTCCGCCGCCGCGGTCAACCCCCTCATCCGGCACATCCTGTTCGCCCTTCTGCTCGCGCTCGTCGTCTCCGTCCTGCTCCGGGAGATCCTCGACGTGCACGTTACCTCCATCGTGGCGACGTCCGCGGTCCTGACGGCCGTCATCGGTCTCGCTCTTCAATCGACGCTTGCGAACGTGATCGCGGGCCTCACGATCCAGACCGACCGTCTCTTCAAGCCCGGCGACTGGGTCGCGCTCGGCGAGCACAAGGGGATCGTCCTCGAGACGTCGATCCGGAGCACGAAGATCCGGACGCGGGAGAACGTGATCGTCGTCGTTCCGAACGGGAAGATCATCGAGGCGCCGGTCGTCAACTATTCCCAGCCGGGGCCCGAGTACATTCGGCCCTTCTTCGTCAGCGTCGGGTACGAGCATTCTCCGGGCGAGGTGAAGGAGGCGATCCGGGAGGCGCTGGCCGGCCAGCCTCACATTCTCCAAGATCCGCCGGCCGCGATCCGCGTCGATTCGTACGGCGACTTCGCCGTCAGCTACGAGATCCGCGCATGGGTGAAAGACGGGGTCTTCGAGGAGCTGGTGAGGGACGAGGCGCTGACCCGGATGTGGTACGTCTTCAAGAGGCATGGGATCCGGATCCCTTTCCCGATCCGCGACGTGACTCTGCACGCCCCCCCTGACCCGGAACGAATCGC
>CAKKSE010000126.1 GCA_919903025.1 Nitrospiria bacterium
CTGGGTGGACTACTGGGCCGTGGACTTCGACTACATGAGCCGGAAGGAAATCATCCGCGTGCCGAAGAACGCAGATACCGGCGAAGAAGTGGCGCAGGTGCAGGCGGGTGAGGCCGTGGAATACGAAGAACGCTGGACCGGCAGCTACATCTTCGAAAACGAGTGGCAGAGCTTCCGCACCCGGAAGAACCGCGAGCTGGAACTGATCTCGGCCCCGTACACCTACACGAAACGAGGCCGTTACACCGTGGCCGTGAAGGTGATCGACATCTTCGGTAACGACACCATGACCCTCGTGCCGGTGAGCGTGGGGTGAGCGGGCGAACTGAAGCCCCGTGGCTTCACGCGGACACGAATCCCCCCCTTGCAAAACAACCCTTCTTTTCTCTATCATTTTTGATAGGATAACGGGGCTCATAGGAGGGGCCCGATGCTTTCGGGTTTCAACACGGACTGCACGGTCTCGGGGAAGGTCTTCCACGTCCAGACGGAGGACAACGGGCTCAAGAACCCCACGATCGTCACGCTGGTCTACCAGGGGGGCGCGATCATCGCCTCCAAGAAGACGAGCTACGCCGATATCCTGGCGGCGGACTGCCTCTCGGACGTCGTCCGGGAGCTCATGGAGGAACAGCACAAGTCGGTCATTTCGGACATCAAGACCGGGCGCCTGGGCCAGCCCTCGACCGAGGGAGGGAAGCGGGGCTTCGGCGAAGACGTGATCTCCGACAAGAGCCTGGACGAGGTCGTTCTGGGATACCTGCTCAAGGAAGAGGAGGAAGACACTTCCAAACCGTCCGACGCCTCATGACACGGCCGAGCCGGCGCGGTCTTCCCCTGGGCCGGCGGGTCCGCCCGCGCCCCCGTCCCGCCGCCGCTTTATGATCCGCTTCTACCACGTCACCAAGCGCTACGACAACCGCTGGCCGGCCCTGCAAGACATCTCCCTGCGCGTCGACAAGGGGGAGATGGCCTTCCTCACCGGACCGACGGGCGCCGGAAAGAGCACGCTCCTCAAGCTCGTCTTCGGGGCCGAGCGGGCGGACGAGGGGCAGATCCTCGTCGCGGGCTGGGACATCGCCCGTCTCAAGCGGAAAAGCTTCCCCTTCCTCCGGCGGAACATCGGCGTCGTTTTCCAGGACTACAAGCTGATTCCCCGGCGGTCGGTCTTCGACAACGTGGGCCTCGCCCTGCGCGTCTCCGGCGTCCCGACGCGGGAAATCGCCCGGCGGGTCGAAGGCGTTCTGGCAGGCGTGGGACTCCTGAACAAGCGGGACGACCTCCCGACCCATCTCTCCGGCGGCGAACAGCAGAGGATCGCCATCGCCCGGGCCCTCGTCCACGAGCCCACGATCCTTCTCGCCGACGAGCCGACGGGGAACCTCGACCCGAAGACGTCCTGGTCGATCATCGACCTCTTCAAGGACGCGAACGCCCGGGGCACGACCGTCCTGATCGCCACGCACAACCGCGAGATCGTCGCATCCGCCCACCGTCGTGTGATCGCCCTGGAGACCGGACACGTCGTCCAGGGAGGAGAACCGGAATGATCGGCCGGTTTGCCTACGCGGCGGCGGAAGCGCTCCGCGGAATCCGCTCGGGGGGCGTCTCGTCGGTCCTCGCCTTCCTGGCCACGGCTATCGCCCTCTCCATCCTGGGCCTTTTCGTCCTGACCGCCCACAACTTCGCGCTCCTCCTGGATCGGTGGAGCGAGGGGTTCCAGGTGACCGTCTATCTCGCCGACGGGGCCGGATCGAAAGAGACGGCCGCCCTTCTCGCCGCCGTCCGCCGCCAGCCCGAGGTGGGCGAGGCCGTCCACACGACCCCCGAGGAGGCCCTCAAGACATTCAAGAAGGAGCTGGGCGATCAGAAATCCCTCCTGGAGGGGCTGGGCGAGAACCCCCTCCCGGCTTCCATCGACATCAAGCTCAAGCCCGAAGCCCGAAAGCTCATCGAGGTCGAGGCCCTTGCGCGCCGGATCAAGACCCTCCCCGGCGCCGCCGAAATCCAGTACGGCCAGGAGTGGATCTCCAACCTCTCCCTCATCATGGGCGTCCTCCGAATCGTCAGCCTCGCGGGCGGCGGCCTGATCGCCGCGGGCGTCATCTTTCTCGTGGCGAACACGATCAAGCTCACGATCTACGCCCGGCGCGACGAAGTGGAAGTGCTGAGCATCCTCGGGGCGACGCCTTCGTTCATCCGCACGCCTTTCGTTCTCGAAGGGATGATCCAGGGGGGACTCGGAGCGGCGGCGGCCCTGGCTGTCCTCGCCCTCCTCGTCGGGTGGGTCAATTACGAGCTGGGGCGGACCTCGCACCTCCTGGTGGGAAGCGTTCGGATCGAGCATCTCCCTCTCTCCTCAGCCGCCGGCCTCGAGCTTTTCGGAATCGCCCTGGGATGGATCGGAAGCAGGATCTCGACCGGACGCCTTCTCGAGAAATGACCGCGCCCCGGCTCATCGCGCTTCTCGTTCTGGTCCTCCTCCCGCTGGCGGACGCCTCCGCGTCCTCCCAGCCTTCCCCCAAGAAGAAGCTGGGCGAGATCCAGAAGCAGATCCGCGAAGAGACCCAGAAGGTCCGCGAAGCCGCCCGCCAGGAACGCTCGATCGCGGCCCAGATGGACGAGATCGAGCGGGACCTGAACGAGAAGGAGAAGGAGCTCTTCTCCATCCGGCGACGGATGGAGGAGGCGCGGAGGGAATACAACCGGCTCAAGCAGGAGCAGTCCGGGTTCGAGAGGAAGCTCTCGGAGCAGAAGAGGCTTCTCTCCGCTCGCCTGCGGTCGATCTACAAGAGCAATCGCCAGGGCCCCGCCCAGGCCTTCTTTTCGGCGCCTCACGTCCAAGCCGGCATGCGCCGCCTGAACTACCTGGCCCGGATCGCCGACCAGGACCGCCAGTCGATCGTGACCTACCAGACGATGCTCTCGCGGCTCGTCGCGAAATCCGAGGAGATCGAGGCCAAGCGGCGGGACCTCCAGGCCCTGGAGGGCGACGTCGAGAAGGCCAAGGGGGCGGTCGCCGGGGAGAGGACCCGGAAGAACGCGCTCCTGGCCCAGATCCGGAAGGAAAAGAAAACCGGCGAGGAAGTCATCCTGGGCCTTCGCGAGGCGGCCCAAAGGTTGAAGAACCTCATGGCGGAGCTCCCCAAGAAGCGCCAGATGCAGCCCCATCGCGGCAGCGGCTTCGCCCGGGAGAAAGGACGCCTCCCTTGGCCCGCCCGGGGAAAGATCGCAGGTCCGTTCGGGCCGTACAAGGACCCGGAACTCGGCGCCACGTTCACCCGGAACGGCATCGAGATCGAGTCGCCGGCGGGCACGGAGATCAAATCGGTCCATGAAGGCGTCGTGATCTTCGCCGATTGGTTCAAGGGGTTCGGCAACCTGATCGTTCTCAGTCACGGCGACCACTACTATTCGCTCTACGCCCGGCTGGCCGAGATCCTGGCCCCCGTGGGGCAGACGGTCACCCGGGGGCATCCGATCGGGCGGTCGGGCGAGGGGGGCTCGCCCAAGGGCAGCCTCTTCTATTTCGAGATCCGGGACCGAACCGAACCGCTCAATCCGCTCGAGTGGCTAAAAAAAACGCGTTGAGCGGAGGAAGGTTTCTTAGGTATCATATTGACGAATTCCCCTGAGCCGGCGGGCACGACCCCCCTGACGCGTTATCTGGAGGTTTTCTTGCACAACTTCGCGAAGCGAACAACGATCGTCATGGTCTTTCTGGGCGTCACCATGGCCGCCGGCCTCCTGGTCGGCCGGGGTCTCGTCCCCAAGGTCATGGCCGTCGCCGACATGGAAGGATACGAGACCCTCAAGGTGTTCACCGAGGTCCTCTCGCTCGTCCAGAAGAACTACGTCGACGAAGTCAAGACGAAGGAGATCGTCTACGGCGCCATCCGCGGGATGCTCAACACGCTGGATCCCCACTCGGCGTTCATGAAACCTGAGCAGTACAAGGAGATGCAGGTCGAGACGAAAGGGGAGTTCGGCGGAATCGGGATCCAGATCGGGATCAAGGACGCGATGCTCACGGTCATCGCCCCCCTCGAGGGGACGCCCGCCGACAAGGCGGGGATCCGCGCCGGCGACAAGATCGTCAAGGTCGACGGAAAATCGACGAAGGACATGACCCTGACGGAAGCGGTGGAAAAGATGCGGGGCCCGAAAGGGACGCAGGTCACGCTGACGATCCTCCGCGACGAGTTCGCCGCACCGAAGGACTTCACGATCACCCGCGACATCATCAAGATCCAGAGCGTCCGGCACAAGGACCTGGGCGACGGCGTCGGATACATCCGGATCACCCAGTTCCAGGAGAGGACGAGCGAGGACCTCGGGAAAGCCGTCGCCAAGATGAAGGAAGCGAAGGTCACCGCCCTGGTCCTCGATCTCCGGAACAACCCGGGCGGTCTCCTGAATCAGGCCGTCGAAGCGGCCGACTTCTTCCTGCCCCCGAAAAGGCTCGTCGTCTACATCAAGGGCCGGCGGGGGGACAAGGACGAGTTCTTCACGCGAGAGGAGGAAACGTTCCAGGGGATCCCGATCGTCATTCTGGTCAACGAGGGGAGCGCGTCGGCCTCGGAGATCGTCGCGGGCGCCCTCCAGGACTGGGGCCGGGCCGTCGTCATGGGGACCCAGACGTTCGGGAAGGGGTCCGTCCAGACCGTCCTGCCTCTGACCGACGGATCCGGAATCCGGCTCACGACTGCCAAGTACTACACGCCCAAGGGACGGTCGATCCAGAACACCGGGATCGCCCCCGACATTCTCGTGGACGCGGAAGGACGAGAGCCCGAGGTTGCGGCCGCCGTCGACCGTCCGCGGGAGAAGGACCTGGAGCGGCACCTTCCGAACGGTCAGGTCCCGGAAAAGGAGCCGGCGATCAAGGACCTCAAAAAAGACCAGCCCGCCAAGAAGACGGAGCCCCGGCGGCCTGGGGACTCGCCCCGGGACGACCCCCAGCTCAAGCGTGCCGTCGACCTCCTGAAGTCGTGGAGAGTCTTCCGAAACCTTCCTCCGGCAAGTCACGCTAACCCCCCGCCGGCAACGCCATAGGGGAGAAAGCGCGGGAACTGGAGAACCCGGACGGGGAGAGGGCGGCCGCAAACAGCCGAAATATCAACACGTTGCAATGACAAGCCCCGCGGGTGGATCTTTTTTTTTATCCCCCCTTGCTTTGAAACGGCCAGGTGATTAATATCTCTGGCGCACCGGGCCGCATTGTGGCCCGGATCTTTTCCCCGGAATGACTCCGCCGGCCTCGACAGGCTTCCGATCAAATGGGCAATTCCGGCTTGACCCTCCCGTCAACGGGGTGATCCGGCGGGGACAGATACTGTAACGGGCCCGCATGGCCCTCAGGAAACAAGGAGGAACGAATGACAACGAAGACCGAGTCGAAATCGAAGGTGAGTTTCAAGCCTCTCAAGGAGCGCGTTTTCGTTAGGTACAACGAAGAGGAAGACAAGAGCGCGGGAGGGCTCTACATTCCGGATACCGCCAAGGAGAAGCCCCAGCGCGGCACGGTCGAAGCCGTCGGGAGCGATGTCAAGGAAGTCAAGGTGGGCGACACGATCCTTTTCGACAAGTATTCGGGATCCAAGATCGTCGTCGATAGCGTCGAGTATTTGATCTTGAAAGAGGAAGACATTCTCGGCATTTTCGCGGGATAACGGAATTGCGGGGCATCCCCTTCCGGGGGGTGGTCCTGTCCGGTTCCCGGAGACGAATTGACCACAAAGGAGGTTCTGAATGGCTAAGCAGATGATATTCAACGACGAGGCGCGCGGGGCGATGCTCCGGGGCGTGAACCAACTCGCCGGCGCGGTCAAGGCGACCCTCGGCCCCAAGGGGCGGAACGTCGTCATCGACAAGAAGTTCGGCGCCCCCACGATCACGAAGGACGGCGTGACGGTGGCCAAGGAGATCGAGCTGAAGGACGCTTATGAGAACATGGGCGCCCAGCTCGTCCGCGAGGTCGCCAGCAAGACGAGCGACGTCGCCGGGGACGGCACGACGACGGCGACGGTCCTGGCCCAGGCGATCCTCCGCGAGGGCGCCAAGGTCGTCGCGGCCGGCGCCAACCCGATGGACGTGAAGCGCGGCATCGAGAAGGCCGTGGAGGTCGTCGTCTCGGAGCTCAAGGCCATCAGCAAGCCGACGGCGGGCAAGAAGGAGATCGCCCAGATCGGCACGATCTCGGCGAATAACGACTCCACGATCGGCGATCTGATCGCCGAGGCGATGGAGAAGGTCGGCAAGGACGGCGTCATCACGGTCGAGGAGGCCAAATCGATGTCGACCTCGCTCGACGTCGTCGAGGGAATGCAGTTCGACAGGGGGTACATCTCTCCCTACTTCGTGACCGACGCCGAGCGGATGGAGGTGAACCTCGAAAACCCCTACATCCTGATCAGCGAGAAGAAGATCAGCAACATGAAGGACCTCCTGCCGATCCTCGAGCAGATCGCCAAGATGGGCAAGCCCCTCCTCATCATCGCCGAGGACGTCGAGGGAGAGGCGCTGGCGACCCTGGTCGTCAACAAGCTCCGCGGAACGCTCTTCTGCGCGGGCGTCAAGGCCCCGGGATTCGGCGACCGCCGGAAGGCCATGCTGGAGGACATCGCGATCCTGACGGGCGGACAGATGATCTCCGAGGACATCGGCGTCAAGCTCGAGAACGTGAAGATCGGCGACCTCGGGCGGGCGAAGCGGATCACGATCGACAAGGAGAACACGACGATCGTCGAGGGAGCGGGCGACTCGGCCAAGATCCAGGGCCGCGTCAAGCAGATCAAGGCCCAGGTCGAGGAGACGACCTCCGACTACGACCGCGAGAAGCTCCAGGAGCGGCTGGCGAAGATCGTGGGAGGCGTGGCCGTGATCAACGTCGGCGCGGCGACGGAGACGGAGATGAAGGAGAAGAAGGCGCGGGTCGAGGATGCGCTCCACGCCACCCGGGCGGCCGTTGAAGAGGGGATCGTCCCCGGCGGCGGCGTCGCACTGCTCCGCTGCATCCCCGCTCTCGACAAGCTGAAGCTCGACCACGATCAGCAGGTCGGCGTCACCATCGTCAAGCGCGCCCTTGAAGAGCCGATCCGGCAGATCGTGGCCAATGCGGGTCTCGAGGGGTCGGTCATCGTGGAGAAGGTCAAGTCCGAGTCGAAGAACATCGGCTTCGACGCGGCCACGGACAAGTACGTGGACATGATGCAGGCGGGCATTATCGACCCGACGAAGGTCACCCGCTTCGCGCTTCAGAACGCCGCGTCCGTCGCGGCCCTCATGCTTACGACGAGCGTGATGGTCACCGACCTTCCGGAGGAAAAGGAAGCGCCGATGCCGGGCGGCGGCGGAATGGGCGGCGGAATGGGCGGGATGTACTAAGCCCAACCGCTTCGGGAAAACCGAACAAAGGGGATCTCGGGGAGATCCGAGGTCCCCTTTGTATTATGATGAGTCCGGCCGGCGAACGTCCCGTCAACGGTGGACGGGCGCGGACGATCTTGTTAAGATCAACAGGTCCCCGTCCGACGGCGGGGAGCGCGACAACTGGGGGATCCGATGGGAAATGCCGTGAAGGTTGACGAGCAGTCTTGGGAACAGGAAGTCCTCAAACACGAGGGGCTCGTCCTCGTCGACTTCTGGGCCGTCTGGTGCGGGCCGTGCCAGATGATCGCGCCGATCGTCGACGACATGGCGAGCGACTACACGGGCCGGGTGAAGGTCGTAAAGCTCAACACCGACGAGAATCCCGCCATCGCCGGCCGGTACAAGATCATGGGAATCCCCACGCTCATGTTCTTCAAGGGCGGGCAGGTCGTGGACACCGTTGTGGGCGCCGTCCCCAAGGGAAACCTCAAGTCCAAGATCGACAAGCTCCTCGCCTGACCCCCCCCTGCGGGCGCGAGGCGCCGTCCATCCACCCGGCCCGGCTTGTTTGCGATGCGCGGTTTGTGCTAAACGATGGGTGACCGCGCCCCGCGAACGTTCGCGGGGCTGGCGTCCGGCCAGGTGGGCATGCTCCGCGAACTTCACATCCGACAATTCGCGCTGATCGACGCCCTCGAGCAGGGTTTTGCCGGGGGTTTCACGGCCATCACGGGGGAGACGGGGGCGGGGAAGTCGATCCTCGTCGACGCGCTCGCCCTTCTCCTCGGCGAGCGGGCCGTGGGTGACTGGATCCGGACCGGGGCCGACGAGGCGGCCGTCGAAGCTGTTTTCGAGCCGCCAGAGCCGGTTATGAGACAGGTCGCCGCGCGTCTTGACGGTGTCCTTCAGCCGGGCGACCCGCTCATCCTCAAGCGCGTCCTCTCCCGCGCCGGGCGGAACCGGGCCTACCTGAACGGGAGCCCCGTCCCCCTCTCCCTTCTGGAAGAGATCGGCGAGCTTCTCGTCGACATCCACGGCCAGCACGCCCATCAGTCTCTCCTGCACCCGTCCCATCATCTCCTCTTCCTGGACGCCTTCGGAGGCATCGCGGAGGACCGCGGGGCCTTCCAGTCCCTGTTCACCGAGTATCGCGATCTTCGCCGCCAGCGGGAGGAGATCGAGACCCGCGAGCGGGAACGGGCGGAAAAGGAGGACATGTACCGGTTTCAGCTCAAGGAAATCGACGACCTGAAACTGGTTGACGGCGAAGACGACAAGCTCCGCCAGGAGGCTCAGGTCCTGACCCACTCGGAGAAGCTCTCGGCGGGAGCGTCCGAGGCCCACGCCCTGCTCGCGGAAGGCGAGCCGGACGCCGCGGTCCTCCTCTCCCGCGCCCGCGCCCTTCTCAAGGACCTCTCCGCGATCGATCCCAGGCTGTCCGAGACGGCGGAGATGCTGGAACAGGCGCGCCTTCTCGCAGTCGAGGCGGGATCGGGCCTCCGGGCCTACCTGGAAGGGATCGAGTTCGATCCCGAGCGCCAGCGGGAGGTCCAAGAGCGGCTCTTTCAGATCGAGCGGCTCAAGAAGAAATGGGGAGGGACGGTCTCGGACATCCTGGCCCGCGCGGAAACGATCCGAAACGTCCTCGCCGAGACGGAGACGGCCGGGGAGCGCCGGGAAGCGCTGGTCCGGCGAATCGATCAGATCTCGTCGGACCTGGACCGGGAAGCCGCCGCGCTGACGTCCAAGCGAAAGAAGGCGGCCGCCTTCCTGGAAAAGCGAATCGGGGAAGAGCTCAAGGCTCTCGGCATGCCGCACGCGCGCCTGACCGTCCGGTTCTCTCCCGTCGAGAGCGACCCGGCGTGGAACGGCGCGGGAAGCGAGACGGCCGAGTTCCTCTTCTCGGCCAATCCGGGCGAAGAACCCCGTCCCCTCGCGCGGATCGCCTCCGGCGGGGAGATCTCCCGGGTCATGCTCGCCCTCAAGAGCCTGTCCATCGCCGCCTCGCCCGTTCCCGTCCTCATCTTCGACGAGGTGGATGCCGGCGTCGGAGGGGCCGTCGCTTCGGCCGTCGGCGAGCGTCTCAAGCGCCTCTCCCGCGGCGCCCAGGTCTTCTGCGTCACGCACCTCCCGCAGGTCGCGAGCCTAGCGGACACGCACCTCCGCGTCGAGAAAGAGGTCCGAAAGGACCGGACCATCACGAGCGTCCGGGCGCTTTCGCAAACCGAGCGGGTCGAGGAGATCGCCCGGATGCTGGGCGGAAAGAGCGTCACGCCCGTCACGCGCAGGCACGCGGAAGAGATGCTGGAAAAAGGCGCCGGGCAAATCTGAGGTTGCCTAGGTTCCTGCGCGGACTTGACGGGTTGTTGAAGACATCTGGTGTACTTCGACGTCATTCCCGTGAAACTTGTCCCCGACTCCGATCGGGGAGCGGGAATCCACGTCTTTCCCAGGCTTCCTGGATGCCCGCTTCCGCGGGCATGACGGAAATCCCGCATGAAGCGGCTTATCCAATGCTCTTCTAGTCGAACCGCTCGTCCTCGCCCAGATAACGCCACTGCCCGATGGGGAGGTTCCCCAGGCGGATATTTCCGATCCGTACCCGCTTCAGACCGACAACCTTCAGTCCGACCTGCTCGCACATCCGGCGAATCTGCCGCTTCTTTCCCTCTCTCAGGACGAACTTGATCTGATCGCTGTTCAGGCGCGTGACGTCCGCCGGCTTGAGCGGTTTCCCATCCAGCGAAAGCCCGTGCCGGAGGAGGCGGAGTCCTTCTTCGGTCACGTCTCCCTGGACGCGGACCAGGTACTCCTTCTCCACTTCCGAGTCCTCTCCGATCAACTGCCGGGCGATCCGGCCGTCCTGGGTGAGGACCAGGAGGCCGGTCGAATCGATATCGAGCCTCCCGGCCGGGGCGAGTCCTTTGAGGTGGGAACGGTCGAACTTTCGTGGAGAGCGGTCTCCCTTGTAGCGGGTCGTCTCGCCGATCATCGAAACGGCGGGAGGATACCCTTTCTCCGGCTGACTCGATACGTACCCGACAGGCTTGTTAAGCAGGATAGTGACGGACCCGGTCTGGCTCGCGCGCGCTTCCTCGCTCAGCGTGACGACCTGATCCGGGTGGACCTTCGTTCCGAGTGTATCGACCACCTCGCCGTCCACGCGGACCCAGCCCCGCTCGATGAAGGCGTCCGCCTCCCGCCGGGAGCAGATCCCCCTTGAGGCCATCAGTTTTGAGAGCCGAATCTTGTCCACGAGAAGCCCGGTCGCAGGAGGCATGCACGATCCCGCAATGGAAGCGACGTTGATGCCTGGAATCCCCCCCAGATTATCAGAAGGAGCCGTCCCTTGCCCAACGTCAATCGCCTGAGTCCAGAGGAGGGAAGACGCTGGACCATTTTCCCTTGACACGCTTCTACGGCGGCGAGCAGGATACTTGCAAGGCATGGGCAGTTTGGAAGGACTTGCGGAATCCGCCCCCGCAACGGGCGATCGGAGCCGACCGGTGGGGTAACGAAAGTAGAGAATCGCGTGGTAGTAAAAGATCACTTTGCCTGGTTGAGCCCGGTGACGTTTCTACAGGCCATCGCCACGCAGAGCATGGAGATTGGGAGCAAATACTTCGAGGAGCCCGGCAAGGACCAGGTCCGCCACATCGAGCAACTGGGGCTTGGAGCCAGCGGTTGCTTCGAAGAAGCCTACCGCAAGGCGAATGCCATCGAAGGCCCCCTTGATCACGAGACGTACGCCGACCTGATCGTCGAGATCAAGAACAGGATCGGCGGCAACTTCTCCAGAGCCACCAGCGAGCCCGGCGTTGTAAGGGTCACGAGTACGCGCTGCCCTTTCGGCGACGGCGTCAAGAACACCCCATCACTTTGTCAGATGACCTCGAGCGTGTTCGGAGGAATCGCGGCCCGCAATTTCGGGTTCGCGAAGATCGTCCTGCACCAGCGGATCGCCTGCAACGACCGAACTTGCGAGGTCTCGGTCGTGACCGACCCGGCCATCGCGGACCGGTATCAGGGCGACGAATACCATTACCAGAATGGAATGATCGTTGGAAAGGTGCCGTTCTCGGAGACCAACAAGTGCCTGCAGAAGCGGATCGCGAGCGCTTGGTGCAGGGCCGGCGATGGGCGGGACGCAGAAGATGTTTCCCACCCCCGGGTCGTCGCCGAATCGGAGGCCATGCGAACCGTGCTGGACATGGTGGAGATCGTAGCCTCCACGAACGCCACCGTGCTGATCACGGGCGAAACCGGCGTCGGCAAGGAAGTGGTGGCGCGCCGGATCCACGCGATGAGCGGACAGCGGCACAAGGCGTTCATTGCGGTCAACTGCGGGGCTATTCCGGAAAACCTCGTGGAGAGCGCTCTCTTTGGTCATGAGCGGGGGGCTTTCACCGGCGCGTACGAAGTGCATCACGGCTACTTCGAAAGGGCCGAGGGAGGGACTCTGTTCCTCGACGAGATCGATTCTCTTCCCCTCGCGACCCAGGTGCGGCTTCTCCGCGTGCTCCAGGAAGGGGAGTTCGAGCGCGTCGGCGGCAAGCACACCATGAGCGCCGACGTACGGGTCATCGCCGCGGGAACCGAGAAGCTGGAGTCCCAAGTCCAGGACGGGGCCTTCCGACGGGACCTTTACTACCGGTTGAACGTCGTGCCGATCTTCATCCCCCCCCTCCGGGATCGGACAGAGGACATCCCCGCGCTGATCGAGCATATTCTGCGGGAGCTTTCGAAACAGTACGCAAGCCCTGTCCGCGCGTTGAGTCCACGGGCCTTGACCCAGGCCCTGTCGTACCGTTGGCCCGGCAACGTCCGGGAAATGGAGAATGTCTTGGAGCGATCGCTCCTCTTCTCGCTGGGCACCATCATCGAGCAGCTGCGCTTCCAGAATGGGAATCACACGCCCCATCAGGACAGCCCGGCCGCTTCTCCCCTTGCGGCCTGTCTGAGGTCGGCGAGGAAGGAAGCGGCTGACGAGGTTGAAATCCGCCTGCTTCGAGACACGCTGACTCGTTCCAGCGGGAACATTACGGCAGCCGCACGCCTTCTTCATCTGACGCCGCGCGCCATCCACAAGAAGCTCCGCGCCCACCAGATCGATTCAGGGGGGTTCCGGAGCAAGAAGGCCAATCCCTCCTGATCGGCATAGGCGTCCCGAGACAACGGGGATCCGTTGCCGCAGGGGGAGGCGCGGACCGACAGGACGCGAAAATTATGATTTGTGTGTACCAAGTGTTCGCAGTGCGAAAATTCAAGGCGATATAGATTATTGCCTTAAGTTTCAGTATGTTGCCTCGCAGATGCTTCTGAGATTGACCACTTCCTGTTCCCCTTCTCGATCTTCCTCTTTGGTGTAAGTGTATGATTTATTGGTTGTTGCGTCTTGGTGCGTCGTTTGCAGAATGGACTGGGCAGCACCTGGGAAACTGAAGCGCTGATCCACCCACCGTTTGCGATTCATCCCTCCCGGCAATCGTGGGCTGATGTCTTGTGAGAATGCAACCGATTGCCGGAATCCTTCAAGGAACGAACGAAGCCCTGCTCCACTGCCAGGAGGTGCCTATGGCGGAACGGGATCTTGAGAGAGCGACGAATATCGAGGTGATCAGTTCCCTCGCGCTAGCGGGATTGGGCGCCGTGGGTGTAATTCTGATCCAGTTGGAATACGTCCGCGGAGGGGTCCAAACGTTTCTGCTTGCCCTGGGGCTGGTTGGGGTTGCCGTCGGCATTCAGGTGTGGGCGGGGAAAGCAATTAACCGCTTGAGCGGCATCCCGTATAAGTGATCGTGGAGGACGGACGCATGAAGCTGACCGCTGAGATGAAAGAGGCCCTGCGCATCGGAAGCAAGTCAGACGTATACGTCTATTTGACGACGTGCAGTCTGTCGGGCAAATGCAACACGGTCATACAGACGTTCACCGACGTCTACAAGGATGAATACATCTTCCTGCCGGACCAGTTCGCCCAGAAGACGAAGATCAACCTGAACGAGAACCGGGTGGCGGTCGTCACCGTCGCCCATCCGAGCGAAGGGAGAATGTGGGCCTTCCGCGGCTCCTGCAACATAATCCAGTGGGGCCATCCGCCCAACTACTCATTTCAGGGTGTCAAAGCGGGCGAGGCGCTGGAAGGATGGGGAGAGTGGACGGCACGGGAGCCCTTCGAGACCATCGATCCGGACCTCCGAGCACCCGCCGCCGGGCAACGAGGCGTGATCGTCTTGAAGGTCGAAGAGATCTACAGCACCAAGCCCGAGGAAGCGGGGCAAAAGGCGGGGTAGTTTCGGGAGGAGACACAGATGAAACTGACGGAAGAAATGAAGGACGCCTTGAAGCCGGTCGGCATGGGAGGGTGCGTCGTCCATCTCACGACCTGCAACCTGGAGGGAGTCTGCAATACCGTCGGGGAACGATTCGTTGCTCACTTTCAGGACGAGTTCATTCTGATCGCCGACATGTTCGCGCAGAAGACCAAGGTCAACCTGAACGAGAATCCCGTGGGGGTCATCACCATTGCCCATCCCGTCAAGGGGCGGACGTGGGCCTTCCGCGGCCCCTGCACCGTGATCCAATGGGGGCACCCCGATGAGTACGACTTCCACGGCGCGAAAGCGGGGGACGTTCTCCGGGAGTGGGGAAACTGGTCCGAGAAGGAACCGCCGTCCGAGGTGCCGCCGGACATCCGCCCCCCAGTCCTTGTCCAACGGGGAGTCATCACCCTGAAGGTCGACGAAATCTACAGTTGGGGTCCCAGTGAGGCCGGAAGATCGATTCTGTGAGGAGGGAAGGCATGATCACGCTCACGCCCAGAATGAAGAACTGGCTCGAGAAGATGGGGGCTCATATCGGCACAGCCGACAAAAAAGGGTTCCCGACGGTCATCGTGGTGGAGACGGCCAAGGTGGAGGGGGGCGGCACTGTCCTGTTCAAGCTCACGGCTGCGCAACTCGCTCAAGTCCGCGCGAACATCGAGGAGAATCCCTTCGTGGCCCTTGGGCCGGGGGGATTGGCCTGCATCCGAGCGCCCTATCAGTACAAGGGTCCGGCGAAGATCAAGGAGAGCGTCTTGGAGGTGCAGGTGACCGAGATCTACTGTACGAAGCCGGGACCCGAGGCCGCCGCCCGACTCGACATCCTGCCCAAAGAGGACATGATCAAGTTCGACGACACGCGGTGGCGGGACGTGGGTCCCCCGCAATAGCAAGACGGGCAGGGCCGGCCTGAAGGGGCCCCGCCGTGAAAGGAGGATGCAGTGGCAACGCTCGTCCGCAAGCAGGTTTCTGGTTTCGAACAGCCCCGCTGGATGAAGCCGAAGTGCGTCCGCTACCTCGAGGTGGGCGCCATTCCCACGATCTTCGGGGTCTGGATTCCCGATTTTGTCGGGCAGTACGCGCTCAAGGTCTCCGGGCAAGAGAGCGCCGCGATGCCCCCGCTCATCACGTATGCGGGGGCCTTGATTCTGTGGGCCGGTTGCGCCCACGCCATTGAGAAGATGGGCGTGCAGTACAAGCGGATGATGGTGTCCGGAGCCGCCGCCGTTGTCCTGGCGCTCATGAGCGTGTTCCTGCACTTTGGGGTCGTGCCTGGCGACAAGCTGATGCTCGCCCTCTTTTTTCTTTCAATCGGTCTCTGCGCCTATGCGGCGACGTTCATGTTCTACTTCACCATCGCGAAAGCGGCCGAGCTGGGGATGGAGTCGCGGATGACCCGCATTCGGGACATGGTCTTCTGGACGAACAACGTCGCGCTGTTCGTGGGCGCTCTGAGTATCGGGGCCATTCTCCTGAGTTCACCGTCGTGGGTTCCCCTCATGCGCGGATCGGTTCTGCTGTTCACGGTTGCCTGGCTGTTCTGCAGGCTGGCCGTGTACTACTTCAAGACGGACAAGTCCCTCGGGGTCTTCTTTGCCAAACCTCCCTCGGAACAGTTCTGGGTCTGATGTAGAGGTG
Organism: Nitrospiria bacterium; assembly: GCA_919903025.1. Taxonomy (GTDB): domain Bacteria; phylum Nitrospirota; class RBG-16-64-22; order RBG-16-64-22; family RBG-16-64-22; genus RBG-16-64-22. The sequence continues at coordinate 15,333 of CAKKSE010000126.1, forward strand.
GGTGTCGGCGGGGAGGGCCTTGATGACGCGCGTCTTCCGGCTTCCGATCGGCCGTTCCTCACTACGGATTCCGACACGTAGGTCCAGCGCGGCGGCGGGGAGGAAGAACGGATGCGGTATCGCGATAGGGTCCGGAAAGCCCATCTCGTCCTGCCCTGGGTAATCCCCGCCTCCTGCGAGAGCTGCGCTGATTGCGTCAATATCTGCCCCGTCCACGGCTTGGAGATGTGGGAGGGGGACTACGCCGACTTTCTCATCCCCTGGCTGTCGAACCCCGATGCCTGCATTGGATGCGGGAAGTGCGAGGACGCCTGCACTTGGGGCGCCATCAATATGACCACATACGTCGAAGAAGCCCGCAAACGCCTTTTCCTTAACCGGCCAAAGGGTTTGTTCGAACATCTGGAAAAGCGGAAGTTCAATCTTAGGGAAGCGGCATCGGAGGAGAAGATCATCATCGTGCTCTGCATCGACGCCCGGCTCAACGTGGAGGACGTCCTGCAGGAGCATCGCGCCAATGCCTACGTGCTGCGCAACGCGGGGGGCGTCATCGGCGAGTCGGAGATCCGCTCCATCGCGCTGGCCGTCGATCTCCTGGGGGTATCCAAGATCTACCTCATCGGACATCGGGACTGCCGGATGCGGGAAGTCGACCTCAAGGCCCTGCGGACCAGCCTCGAAAACAAGGGCGTGGTCGATAAGGAAGACCGGAAGGGGTTCCGACAATGGGTGGATCTGCATCCGGACCCGGAAGAGGGAATCTTGGCGCAGGCGGATCGGCTACGGGCTTCAAGGCTGGCCAAGGCCGGCGTCTGGATTCACGGGTTGATGTTCGAGGAGTTTACGGGCAATCTCTACAAGATCTTCTAGGGGGAACATCATGAACGCTGGGTGGAAACCAGTCCTGGCAAAGGTGACGGTTCTGGTTGACAACTCCGTCATGGAACTCATTCCGAACAGTCCCATGGTCCAGCGCCTCTCTGAGCCTTGCCACAGCTTTGTCTGCGAGCACGGCTTCTCCGCTCTGATCGAAACCGGCGACCGCAGGATATTGATTGACACCGGCTCGACCGGGGTTGCCCTGGCTCACAACCTGAACGTGCTCGGCATCGAGCCGAAGAGCATCGATTTGATCTGCCTCTCCCACGGCCACAGCGACCACACCGGGGGACTGTCCCGCGTGCCGGGGCGGATCCTTACCCACCCGGACGCCTTCCACCGCCGCTTCCTCGTCACCCCGGCGGGAAAGAAGTACGATCTCACCTGTCCGGATCGAGAGGCGATCCAGGGGCGCGCTGAGTTCCACCGGGGACCCGTTCCGCTCGCCCCGGGGGTATGGGCAACGGGGGAAATTCCTCGCACTCACGACTGGGAACCTCTCCGGGTGTTCGAGATCGAGCGAGAGGGAAAGAGAGAGCCGGATGAGGTGATGGACGATCAGGGGATCGCGATCAGCACGAGGGAAGGACTTGTCGTAATCGCGGGATGCAGCCACGCCGGAATAATAAACACGGTGGAACACGCCGTCCGGCTTTCCGGCATCTCGAAGGTCTTCTGCGTCCTGGGAGGGTTCCACCTCATCGGCCCTGCTGAGGCCAAGATCGGCCAGACTGTTCAGCACATGCAGGATCTCGGCGTCCAGAAGGTCATGCCTATCCACTGCACTGGGTTTGCCGGGATAAAGCAGTTCTCGGAGCGGATGAAGGGCGCCTTCGAATACGTGACGGCCGGCTGCTCATTTGAAGCCTGAGGGAAGGATGTCCGATTAGCGGAGTGTTATTCTACACCCTGCTGTGGGACCGCGGCGGGCGCCGATGGCCCGGAGCGGGTTCCTGATAATTTCTCATCATAGCCGCGCCAATGACGGGGTTTCACGGGCCGGGCGGGGGGACGTAGTTGACTAAGTGGACAAGTTCCGCTCTCCTGTCTTTGACTTCCCCGCCGACGGGGATGTAGTCTACACGGAAGAATACTTGGGGACGAAGAACACTTGGGGACGTTGATGCAATTAGGGCAAAACACTGGCGAGGGGCGCGGACGGACGCAATGGAACACTCGGGGATCCGGCCGTAAAGTTCTTGCAAGGCGCGGTCCTCCTGTTGCGGCATGAGTGCCGGAGCGGGGGGACGTAGGTTCCGGTGGGGGAGAGGTGGAGGCGGGAGAATCCCCAGCCTGTCACGGCTGGGTTCTTCAACAACCGTCAGGCAACCGCTTTCAGGGGACGCACTTCACGCTTCACTTTCAAGGACAGGGCGTCCTCGGCAACGTCCATGTCGTAGCGGCTTTGCAGGTTCAACCAGTACCGCGGGCTCTGGAGAAAATAGCGGCCCAGCCGCATGGTGAGTTCCGCGGTCACCGGGCGCTTCTCATGTACGACAAGGCTGATTCGCATGGCGGACACCCCCATGCCGCGCGCGAATCGGGTCTGGGACAGTCCAAACTCGTCGATCAACTCCTTGAGATATGCGCCGGGATGCACCGGTGCAAGGGGCTTCCTGGGCATTCCGTCCTCCTTAATAGCAGCCCGCAATTTCGGCCTGCTCCGCGGAACACTTGGCTACGTTGATAAAGATATGAAAACTTCTGGGTCTCTTGCGTTCCGCTCCGCCTTCCCTCCTAACGGAGGCGGCGGATTGGCGTACGCGGACCTGTGGTGTGCCCACTTGACGATACCCGCTCCCCTTGCGCGGCTCCCGGGAGCGGACGGGGCGGTGAATGAGTGGAGGAGCGGGGTCCATCACGCTTGAGCTCGGGCTGGCTTCTACCCGTACACCTTCTGAAAATCCTTCTTTGCCAATACGCGGGCAACGGAAACGGCGGCTCCTTGACGCAAGAAGACGATTCGGTAGTCGCCGGCCCGGAGCCGGTAGAGGTCTTCTTTGAACCCTTTGAGCTTCTTGATCCGCTTTCCGTCCGGGAAGGGTTGAGTTTCAAGCCGCTGGAGGTCTTCAACGACCTGACGGCGGATCTTTGCGGGAAGTCTGTCGATGTCCGTTCTGGCCCGGTCGGAGAGGAAGACCGTGAACGTCACTTTTTTCCGGCTTTGGGGCGTTTGGCCAGATAGGATTCCAAGGTCGTGACGCGGCCTTTTCGGATGTCTTCCAGGCCCTGTTCGATCTTCTTTCTCAGGGATGGGCTGTGGGCGAGGAGCACGTCCTCCAGGTCCTCTCCCTCAATGGATGCAAGAATCGCCTTGGGCTTTCCGTGCGAGGTAATGATGACCGGTTCTCCCTTGGCCGTTCGCCTGAGCACCTCGGAAGTTTTGAACTTCAGCTCGCGGACGCTTGAGAACGTCATGTCTTCTCTCCTTGTGATCTCATTTGTGGTCACATTAGCATCTTCACTGCGTATCGTCAAGAGCGCGGTGCTTCGTCTGTCCCGCCACCTTCCCGATGACCGCACCCAACGCCTCAGAGGAAGATCGCGAGCTTCGAGGGCGTTGCCGATGGACAGCGGTACGACGCCCTGAACCCAACGACGGTTGTCCTTGCCGGAAGGCGCCGCACTCTGGTATAAATATAGGGCGTCACCGGAGAGCCCCGGGAGAGTCTCGGGGCTTTTTTGTGCGCTCATCCAGCAGGAGAACTCTTTGAACGCTCTGACCCAGACAGCCGTCCGGACGGACGTCCGGAATATCGCCATCATCGCCCACGTCGACCACGGGAAGACCACGCTCGTGGACAAAATGCTTCGCCAGGCCGGCGTCTTCCGGACCGGAGAAGCCGTCACCGAGCGCGTGATGGACACGAACGACCTCGAGCGCGAGCGGGGGATCACGATCCTCTCCAAGGCCACGTCGGTCCACTGGGGCGACCACCGCTTCAACATCGTGGACACGCCCGGCCACGCTGACTTCTCCGGAGAGGTGGAGCGGGTCATGACGATGGTGGACGGCGTTCTGCTCCTCGTGGACGCCTGCGAGGGGCCGATGCCCCAGACGAAGTTCGTCCTCCGGAAGAGCCTCGAGCTGGGGCTCAGGCCGATCGTCGTCGTCAACAAGATCGACCGGCCGGGGGCCCGTTCTCACGAGGTCGTCGATCAGGTCTTCGATCTTTTCGTCGAGTTGAACGCGGCCGAAGCCCAGCTTGATTTCCCCGTGATTTTCGTCTCCGCCAAGGAAGGGTACGCGCGCCTCGATCCCGCCGGTCCCGAGACGGACCTGGGACCCCTGTTCGGCTTGATTCTCGAGCACGTGCCCGCTCCCGCGGGAGACCCCGCGCTCCCCTTCCAGATGCAGGTCACCTCCATCGAGTACGACAACTACATCGGCCGGATGGCGCTCGGCCGCGTCATGAACGGGCGGATCGCGCCCGGCGAGACGGCCGCCCGCGTCATGGTCGACGGAACCTCAATCAAGGCGAAGGTGACGCATCTCTTCGTCTACGAGGGGCTCCGCCGAACGCCGCTCGCGGAAGCGCGCGCGGGCGACATCGTCCTTCTCGCCGGCTTCGACGAGGTGGAGATCGGCGAGACGCTGACCGACCCCGAGCGGCCCACGCCCCTTCCCCCGCTCTCCATCGGCGAGCCGACGCTCTCGATCTACTTCATCGTGAACAACTCGCCCTTCGCGGGGAGGGAAGGCAAGTACGTCTCGTCCCGGAACCTGCGCGAGCGGCTGATGCGGGAGCTCCGATCCAACGTTGCGCTCCGCGTGGAGGAGACCGACCTGCCGGAGGTCTTCAAGGTCTCCGGGCGGGGGGAACTCCATCTCGCGATCCTCATCGAGACAATGCGCCGGGAAGGTCACGAGCTGGCCGTCTCGCGGCCCGAGGTCATCCTGCGGGAGATCGACGGGGAAGTGAACGAGCCGTTCGAGACCGTTCTGATCGACGTCCCCGAGGAGTACGTCGGCGTCGTGATGGAGACCCTCGGTCCCCGCCGCGCGGAGATGCAGGACATGACGAGCCTCGGCGACGGGACGGTGCGGCTCGAGTTTCTCGTCCCCTCGCGCGGCCTCTTCGGATACCGGAACGCCTTCCTCACGGACACCCGCGGGACGGGAATCCTCAACCACACGTTCCATTCCTACAGGCCGTTCGCCGGGGAGATCCCCGGCCGCCTGCGAGGGTCGCTCATCTCGATGGAGACGGGGGCCGCCGTCGCCTACGCCCTGTGGAACCTCCAGGAGCGGGGCGTCCTCTTTGTCGAGCCGGGCGAGCCGATCTACGAGGGGATGGTCGTCGGCGAGCACGCGCGGACGAACGACCTGCGGGTGAACCCCTGCAAGACGAAGCACCTGACGAACATCCGCGCCGCCGGGTCCGACGAGGCGATCCGCCTCACGCCGCCGCGCGAGATGACGCTGGAGCGGGCCATCGAGTTCATCGCCGACGACGAGCTGGTGGAGGTGACGCCGAAGTCGATCCGCCTGCGGAAGCGAGACCTCACCGGCCACGACGCCAAGCGGAAGAAAGGGTAGGAAGGCCGGAAAAGGAAAGGGGCTCCGGGTCGCCAGACCCAGGAGCCCCTCAATAAACCTGCTGCACGCTCTGCTTACCCCGCCGCGTGGAGCCGCTCCTTCTTGGCGAGAAGCTCTTCCTTCGTCTCCGGGTGGAGCGGATCGGGAATACAGCAGTCCACCGGACACACTTCGGCGCATTTAGGCTTGTCGTGGTAGCCGACGCACTCCGTGCAAAGCTCGTAGGTAATGATGTAGTACTCGTCCCCCACGCCCTGCCCCTCGGAAACCTTGTTACCCTTCTCCTCGGCCGCGCTTCGCGTCTCGAAGATCGCCTCGTTCGGGCACTCGGGAAGGCAGGCGTCGCAGTTGATGCACTCCTCGGTGATCTTATAAGCCATGGATCTCGACCTCCTCGCATTCCGGGCCGTCCAGGAGCTTGCGCGGCCCGCCGGGTTAAAAAAGCGGTGGGATTATAGGAATATGGCCGGGAGAAATCAACAGGAAATCCGGCCCCTCTTTGGCGGCCCCGGCCGTCTCTCCAAATGGCCTGAATCGCGAATATAACGGCGTTCTTACTTCGCCCGGCCTCTTCGGATCAGGTCGAGGAATTCCGTCCGGGCCTTCGAATCCGTCCGGAACACGCCCAGCATGGCGCTCGTGACGGCCTCCGTGTTCTGCTTCTCGACCCCCCGCATCATCATGCAGAGATGCTGGCCCTCCATCACGACGGCCGTGCCCAGGGGGTTCACCGTCTCCTGAATCGCCTCGGCGATCTGTGTGGTCAGGCGCTCCTGGACCTGGAGCCGGCGAGAGAAGATCTCCACCAGGCGCGGGATCTTGGAGAGGCCGAGGACCTTCCCGTTCGGAACGTAGGCGACGTGGCATCTGCCGAAGAAGGGGAGGAGGTGGTGCTCGCAGAGGGAATAGAAGTCGATGTCGTTCACGATAATCATCTCGTCGTACTCGACGGAGAAGAGCGCGCCGTTGACCTCCTCCTTCACGCTCTTCCCGTAGCCGCTCGTGAAGAACCGGTACGCCTTCTCGACCCGCTCCGGCGTCTTAACGAGCCCCTCCCGGCCGGGGTCCTCGCCGACCAGCGAGAGGATCTCCGTGATCGCCTCCTGGAACCTCCGGGAACGGTCTTCCTGCATCGCCATCTCCGAGATGGCCTGGTCCGCCGTCAGCATCGACTCCATTGTCGATCCTCCTTTTCTACGTTTCGGGTCCATAGTACTCGAATTGGTTGTCCCGCGTTTCAACGAGCCGCAGACGGTAGAGAGTCCCCGCGGGAAGGGACGGCTCGATAAGCCCCCAGAAGACCCTCAGAATGTTCTCCGCCGTCGGGACAACCTCGCCAAAGGCATCTTTGTCCTCGTTCAGGTCACGCCGATCGAACCGTCCGAGTATTGTACGAGAGACGATTTCGTCGAGCGTTCCGACGGGAACGATCCGGCCCGTTCCCGGATCGGGCGTTCCCTGAACCGTCACCTCCAGCGCGTAGTCGTGGCCGTGGCCCCGCGGATTGTTGCACCGCCCGTAGATCCGCTCGTTCTCCGCGTTCGAAAGACCCGGCGCGTGGAGGCGGTGGGAGGCGGAGAAGCGGTAGACCCTCGTTAGAGCCGCGCCCCTTGGGGGCGGCGGGGCCTCGCTTTCGATCTCTCCCATCGTCCGCTCGTCTTCCCACAACCGAAGCCTGGCCGGACGCGCGCTCCGGAACCGCGAAACGAACCATCCCCACGCGACCGACGCGAAGGCCTCGACCGTCGGCGGCGTATCCGCAAAGAATCCCGTATCGTCGTTGAGCGACTTGTGGTCAAAGAGATCGAGAAAGGCGGCGATCCCCTTCTTGATCTCCGACATGTTCACGACCATGCCCGTGAGCGGGTCCACGGGACCGGCCACGGTCAACTCGATCAGGTAGTTGTGGCCGTGCCGGCGGACCTCTTCGCCGTGGACCGCGTCCGCCCGACCCCCGGGCGCCGTCAAGTAATGCGCCGCGGAGAACTCCGCCCGCCTGGTGAGCCAGACTTTCTCCTCGCTCTTCACCCACAAGACTATATCTCAGCCTTATTCGGCCCGACAAGGGGAGATTGGAAGCGCCGATGAAACGCTTTGGAATCGCGTCGGATTCTGATAAAAGGACTTCCTTCCCTTCCCTCGGATCGAGGCGGCTTGAACCGACATGCGCGACCAGAAAATCAAGACAACCTGCTTTCACGACTGCAACGACGCCTGCGGGATGATTGCGACCGTTCGGGACGGACGGGTCGTGAGGCTCGATGGCGACCCGGACAATCCGTACACGCAAGGATTCCTGTGCGGGAAAATGCAGAGGTTCCCCAGGTGGCAAGACTCCCCGGAGCGTATCCTCAAGCCGCTCCGGAAGAAGGGGCCCGGCTGGGAAGAAATCTCCCTGGAAGCGGCCCTTGACCTCTGCGCCGAGCGGCTCCGGTCGGCCGTCGAGAAATATGGCCCGCTCTCCATTCTGTTCGAGCTCGCCGCGGGCAATTTCGGCATGGTCCGCATGGCCGGCCGGCTCTTCTTCGGCCTCCTCGGGGGCGCGACGACGACAACCGGAAGCCTCTGCGACGCCGCCGGCGAGAAGGCCCAGGAAGACGCGTTCGGCGCCTGCCTCACGCACGATCCCCGAGACGTCCTCAATTCCCGGCTCATCGTCGCATGGGGCAAGAACGTCGCCACGACCCATCTTCATTTCCTCCCGTTCATCAAGGATGCCCGGAAGAAAGGCGCTTCTCTCTTCGTCGTCGATCCTCTTCCGACAGCGACGGCCCGGATGGCCGATCTGTGGCTCCAGCCGAAGCCCGGGAGCGATCTCTTTTTGGCCCTGGCGATCGGGCGAATCCTGCTGGAAGAAGGGTGCGTGGACGAGCCTTTCGTCCGGAACGGGACGGAGGGGCGGGAGGCGTACCGCTCTCTCCTTGTCCGGTTCCCGGTTGAGGAGCTTTGCGCCCGATGCGACGTCAGTCTTTCCGCGGTGAGAGAGTTCGCCCTGGCGTACGGCCGGACCAAGCCCGCTTCGATTTGGACGGGAACAGGCGTTCAGCACTACCGCTGGGGACGGGAGGCCCACCTGGCCGTGAGCGCCCTCGGTGCGATGACGGGAAATCTGGGCATTCCCGGCGGGGGCGTCTCGTTCAACCATCCGAGCGCCCTTTCCTTCGACCGGTCGGCGTTCGACGTTCCGGGCTCCCTGATCGGCAAGCGGGCGGTCCTCAAGCCGATCTTCGGGGAAGAGATCTCCCGTCTCGCCGATCCGCCTATCCAGGTTGCCTGGTTCCATGCGAGCAACATCGTTACCCAGTCGCAGGACACGACGGGAATCCTGAGAGCCCTCTCTCGCGTTCCGTTCAAGGTGGCTCTCGACATCTACATGACCGACACGACCCGGGCGTGCGATCTGGTCATACCTGTCAGCACGTTCCTCGAGCGGGAAGACATCCGCGGCTCGTACGGCGACAGGACGGTGGGATACATGGCGAAGGTCGTCGATCCGCCCGCAGGCGTTCCTTCGGACCTGGAGATCTACCAGGCCCTGGCCGGGCGGCTGGGGTTCGGCGAAAAGATGAAGGGCAACGCCGAGGACTTGATCCGGAAGCTGATCGGGCCGCTGGAGGCCAAGGGAATCGGGCTTGAAACGTTGCGGGAGAAGGGACAGGTCGTCTCGCCCCTGCTCCCGGACGTGCCGTTCGGCGGCGGACGCTTCCCGACGCTTTCCGGCCGCTTCCGGTTTCCCGCGGACCTCCGCCTGCCGGATGACGGGCTGACGCCGGGATCGCTTTTTCTCGTCACGCCCAAGGCGAAGGCGTTCCAGAACTCCGAGATCCTCGCTGCAGAGGACCCGGGCGTTCCTACGGCCTTCCTGCACCCCGCGGCCGCACCCGGCGTACACGACGGAGACGAGGTTGACCTTGTCTCGTCCGTCGGCAGGCTCCGCGTCCGGGTTTCGCTGAACGAGAAGATGCGCCGCGACGCCGTCCGCGTCGACCAGGGCGGCCACCACGCCCGCGGCGCGGGCGTCAACGCCCTCGCGCCCCCCGTCCTCTCCTGGGACGGCGGCGGGGCGTGTTACTACGAGACGGTTGTACGGGTGGAGAGACCGCAGCTCGGACCTTTCATTAATGCTTCGCTGGCGGGTACGGAAGCCGGGCAGGTGCTCGGAGGGCCGGCTCCTCAAGCCGCGGCCGTTGCGGCCCATTGACATCATGGCATCATAGTGTTATGAAGTCATCGCATCCTGCAGAAGGAGGGAGCCGGATGGCTGACCCAACTCGGACGACAGTCTACTTGGAACCAAAGGTGCATCGGGCGCTGAAGATCAAGGCCGCGACCCTGGACCGCTCAATTTCCGGCCTCATCAATGAGGCGGTTCGGGCGTCTTTGATCGAGGACGCAACCGACCTGGAGGCGTTCGAGAAACGCGCCAAGGAACCGTCGCGGCCGTTGGAAAGAGTCCTCGCCGATCTCAGGCGTGATGGCCTCCTATAGCGTTCGAATCAAGAGAAGCGCTGAACGAGAACTTCGGGCCCTTTCCAAGGTCGATCTTGCCCGAATTGTCGACCACATAGGCGGCTTGGCCGCCAATCCTCGGCCGCGCGGCTCTCAGAAACTTTCCGGAGAGGAAAAGTACCGAATCCGCCAGGGAGACTACAGGATCGTCTACAAGGTGGGCGAAGACGAGAAGGTCGTCGAAGTCATCAAGATCGGCCACCGACGAGAGGTGTATCGCGGGTAACTACGACCGTGCGAGGAGCCCGCGAATCGCATCCAGACGCGAGAGAGGACCGGGCGCGGGCATCTACACTGTGCGAGGCGCGACGCTTCGCATCATCTCGGTAAGGCGCGCCAGGAAGACGGCAAATCGGCGTCGACCGCGGTTCGCTGATCAAGGTCTGGCTCCATGAGCGAGTCAAGCAGGAGAAAGCCCGCCCGTCGAAGCTAGCGCTTGAGTAGCGCGAGGGCGCGGACGGCGACGTTTTCCGGCGTGAAGCCGAACTTCTCCATCAGGACTTTTCCCGGCGCGGACGCTCCGAAACGATCGATCCCGACGATGTCTCCATCGCTCCCCACGTACTTCTCCCATCCCTGCGGGACGCCCGCTTCAACGGCAAGACGGGCCGAGACGTCCGGGGGAAGAACGCTCTCCCGGTATTCCTTGGGCTGACGATCGAAGATCTCCCACGACGGCAGACTCACGACGCGGGCGGCTACCCCCTTCTCAGCCAGTTTCGCCTGCGCTCCGAGGGCGGCATCCACCTCAGACCCCGTGGCGATCAGGATGATCCGCGGCTGACCGCCCGGCGCATCCGAAAGAATGTAGCCGCCCTTCCCGGCGCCCGACACGGATGCAAGCTTCGTCGTGTCGAGAATGGGGAGTTTCTGGCGCGTGAGGATGAGGGCAATGGGACCTGCACGGTGGTTGAGGGCAAACCGCCACGCCTCGACCGTCTCGGCCGCGTCCGCGGGACGGATCACGGTGAGATTCGGGATCGCTCTCAGGGCCGCCAAGTGCTCGACGGGCTGGTGCGTGGGGCCGTCCTCGCCGAGCCCGATCGAATCATGGGTATAAACGTAGATCACGTGGAGCCCCATCATCGCCGCGAGTCGGATCGCCGGGCGCATGTAGTCCGCGAAAACGAGGAACGTCCCGCCGTAGGGAATGGTCCCGCCGTGAATTGCGAGACCGTTAAGGATCGCGCCCATGGCGTGCTCGCGGACGCCGAAATGGATGTTCCGCCCGGAGAAATCGTTTCCCGTAATGCTCCCGTACGCCTTGAGGAACGTGTTGTTGGAGGGGGCGAGATCGGCCGAGCCGCCGAGGAGATTCGAAACCTGCGGCGCGACGGCGTTCAGAATCTTGCCGGAGGTTTCACGCGTGGCGAGCGCAGGATCGCCGGCCTTGAAGCGCGGCAGGGAGTCCTCCCACCCGTTGGGCAGACGCCCTGCCATGATTCGCGACCACTCACGCGCGAGATCGGGATGGGCCGCCGCATATGCGTCCATTCGGCCTTTCCAGCCGGCCTCACGCTTCTTGCCCTCGTCGACCGCCTTGCGGAATTGAGCGAGCGCCTCGGCGGGGATATGGAATGCGGGCTCCAGCGGCCACCCGAGCGCCTCCTTCGTCCGCCGGACCTCTTCCTTTCCAAGCGGCGCCCCGTGGGCTTCCGCGTTGCCCGCCTTGCCCGGACTTCCGAAGGCGATCTGCGTCCGGGCCACGATCAGCGAAGGACGCTCCTTCTCGGCCTGCGCCGCTGAGAGCGCGGCCGAAACGGCTCCGAGGTCGTTTCCGTCCACGTGGATCACGTGCCAATGGTAGGCCGAAAACCTGGTGGCGACATCCTCGGTGAAAGCGATGTCCGTGCTCCCCTCGATCGAAATCTTGTTGTCGTCGTAAAGATAGATGAGCTTCCCGAGGCGGAGATGCCCGGCGATCGAGGCCGCCTCCGAGGCCACGCCTTCCATGAGATCGCCGTCGCTCACGATTCCGTACGTGTAGTGGTCGACGATCGTGTGCCCCGGCCGGTTGAACCGCTCAGCCAGGGACCTCTCGGCGATCGCCATCCCGACGCCCGTGGCGAACCCCTGCCCGAGCGGCCCCGTCGTCATCTCCACGCCCGGCGTGTGGCCGTACTCGGGATGCCCCGGCGTCCGGCTCCCCCACTGGCGGAATTGCTTGATCTCGTCGAGCGAAAGGTCGTATCCCGCCAGGTGCAGGAGAGCATACAACAGCATCGAGCCGTGTCCGGCCGAAAGAACGAAACGGTCGCGGTCCGGCCAGGACGGGTTCGACGGATTGTGCTTGAGGAAGCGGCCCCAGAGGACGTAGGCCATGGCGGCAGCGCCCATCGGCATCCCCGGATGGCCGGAGTTGGCCTTCTCGATGGCGTCGACCGCGAGCATGCGGATCGTGTTGATGCAGAGGTCGTCGAGCTTCGAAGTCACGCGTTCCTCACGAGATCAAGGGGAGGGGAGTCCCACAGGGCGAGCCGCCCCCTTAAGGGCGGCAAAACGCCCCGTTGTATACAGGAATCCGGCCCGGATTTCCAGACGGAAATTGCGGCCTGCTCACCCCTTCCCGTACGGGCAGGCGGGGAAGATGCAGGGATGGCAATCCTCACAGAGGCCGCCGTGGCCGAGCGCGGCGAGATGCTCGCGGCCGATCCGCTCGCCGGCCAGGACGCGGGGAAGGATCACGTCGAAGACGGTCACCTTGTGGTAGATCCCGCAGGCGGGGATCCCGAGGAGCGGAATCTCCGTCCCGTTCGGGCCCGGGAAATAGGCGATGGCGAAGACGGAGCCCGGAAGGATCGCCGCGCCGTGAACGATCTCCCGCGCCCCCGCCCGCCGGATTCCCTCGCGCGTCACGTCGTCCGGGTCGACCGACATTCCGCCGGACGTGACGAGGAGATCGGCGCCCGCGTCGATCGCCTTCCGGATCTCGCCTGAGATGGCGTCCGCGTCGTCGGGAGCCGTCGCGGAGGAGACGATCTCGCACGAGAGGGCCTCGGCCTTCCCGCGGACGATTGGGGCGAAGGCGTCCTCGATCCGGCCCGAGTGGACTTCGTTCCCTGTGATGATGACGCCGATTTTAGCCTCGCGCATCGGATCGATACGGAGAAAGCCCCCGCTCTCCCGCGCGATGGCTGCGGCCTCCTCGACTCGTGACTTCGGAATCGTAAGCGGCACCGCCCGCGTTCCCGCGACGATCTTCCCCGCCGGGACAAACCGGTCCCCCGCGATCGTCGCGCACATGACGTCTCCCGGGAGGTTGAACCGGAAGAGGGCCTCGCGGTTGACGCGGAGAACCCCGGCCCAGGACGCCTTCAGGTTGATCTTCCCCTCGCGCGGTTCGCCCGCCGGCTCCACGCCGGGGCCGCGGAGAGCGTCGGCCAAGAGATAAACCGCGTCGTCTTCGTGCAGATGGCCGGGCTGGAGCTCGAGGACGAAGAGGTTCTCCTTGCCGAGGTCCCTCAGCCGCTCGACATCCTCGGGCCGGACCATGTGGCCCTTCCGGAACGCCCGCCCCTTGCAGACGCCCGGCTTGATCTCCGTAATGTCGTGGGCCAGAACGTGCCCCACGGCCTCCATCACCGAAACCGTCTTCATGAAACGCCTCCACGATGATCCGGAAGGGCGGCGCGAGCGCGCTTCGCGAGGTTGAATCCAAGCTCAAGTACAGCGCCAACCGCGAGGCCCCATGCGAGATTCCCGGCGAAAAAGGCCGTTCCCGCCATGGTGAGCGTGACGACGAGTCCCCGCCTCCCCCTCCAGGAGTCCCGCGCCAGGAGAGCGTGCCGGACGCCTACATAGGCCAGAAGCGCCCCCAGGACCGGGGCAGGGACGGCTCCCACTGCGGCCAGCGATGCGGCGCCCCCAACGAGGCCCAGTAGGATCAGCAACCCTCCCAGAAGGACCGTGGAGCGCTCGTCCCGAGCGCCGAGCGCCTTGTGCGCCGTGAACCCGCCCGATCCGTGGCACATCGGCATTCCGCCTACGGCCCCCGCCAGCACGTTGGCGATCCCCATGCTGAGCGCGAGCCGAGCGGGCGTGACGCGGCGGGCCTTCACGCCGAACAGATCGTGGGCCGTCCGGTCGGCGGCGACGACGGAGTTCCCCAAGCTGAGACCGATCTGGGGGGCAACGAGGAGGGTCGCGGCGATCCAAAGGTCAGCCGCCGCGATGTTCGGGAGAGCAAGCGGAACGGGACCCCAGGAGGGGGAACCGGCCGTCGCGGAAACGATGGATCCGAACGCCAGGAGCCGGACGCCGGCCTCGATCAGCAAAAGGCCCAAACCGAGCTGGAGCCCCCTCACGATGAAACTCGTGAAGAGCGAGGCGACACGAGAAAGAAGGCCGGTCGCCACAAGGAGGAGAAACAAGAGGCCCAAGAGGAGACCGCCGGCCGCGATAACGGAAGGAGCCGCGGCATGCGTGACCGCCAGAGCGGCCAGGGCTTTGAGCGGCTGAACCGGGACGGGGAGGCGGAAGGCGATGCCCGAGACGACGTAGTAGAGACCGGCGCACGCGAAGAGCGTCGTCGGGTTGAGGCCGTTGACGGCGATCAACGCGGCGGCGAGCGGAAGAAGAACGCCGATGTCGCCCAAGGCGCCCGTCAAGTCCGTCCAGACAAGGCCCCGGCGATTTGACGATCCGTCAGGCAAAGAAAAAAGGCCGGCTTCGGGTGAAATCGAAGACTGGCCTCTCGTGTTGGTCATGACGATTCTCCTTTCCAATGTCGGGAGGCGCCCCGGTTTCCCGGAACACCCTATCGGCCTTCCCGCGTAGCCCGTACTGCCCGGCGGGCCTTAGCCAAGAAGGCTCGGAGAATATATGAAAAAGCATATCACCGGGCCGCCCTCGAGTCAACTCGGCCCTGACGGCGACCGTTCTTCGCGGGCGTCCGCACGAACCTACTTCTGC
>CAKKSE010000127.1 GCA_919903025.1 Nitrospiria bacterium
GAGCGCAACGCCGTCTGGCGCGGCAGGCCCTGCATCTCGATCTCGATCGGGAAGGCGATGCGGCTCTCGACCTCGGCCGGGGTCATGCCCGGCGCCTTCACGATTATCTGCACCTGTGGGGTGTAGATGTCGGGAAAGGCGTCGATGGGCAGCGTGCGAAACGCCCACAGGCCGCCGGCGACCACGGCCGCTGCAACCAGCAGCAACATTGGGCGCTGGATGAGCGAGAAACGAATGAGCGCGGCGATCATGGCCGGACTTCCTGGCCGAGCAGAGATTGCCCGGAGGCGAAGTGCAGTTCAGCCCACGCTTGCGCGGCCTCCTCGATCTGATCAAGATGGCGCGCGTTGATCTCGACGTAGGCGTCAAGCGCGTCCACGAGCGCGAGTACGTTGACCTCGCCAACTGCGAAGGCGCGGCGAGTTAAGCGGAGCATGCGTTCTGCCGGCGCCAGCAATTGCGTCTGGGCGCGCCCGATCTGTTCGCGCAGGGGGAGGATCCGCGCGTGTACCTGCGCCATGCGGGAGCGCGCGTCCCGAGCCACGGCTTCGGCGCGGGCGTTCGCCTGTAGGGCTTCGGCCCGCGCCCGCTCGACCGGCCCAGGGTTGGTTCCCCACAGCGGAACCTGGATGCTCACGCCGATCCCCGCCACGTGGCGGCGGGCGTCGTTCAGGAAATCCCGCTCCAGGAAAAGATTCAGCTCCGGGTCGCTGAAGCGGCGGAAAACGGCGACGTCGATCCCGGCCAGCGCGGCCTCGGTCTCGCGGCGCGCGGCCTCGATTTGGGGATGGCCCTCGATGGCGCGCTCCAGCGTCTCGAGCGCTGGGGGCGCCGGAGGAAGTCGAAGCGGCACGGTTTGGATCGGCGTCAGTCCCGGGAGCGACAGCAGGGCGCGGAACTCGGCGGCGGCGCGGTTCTCCTCGGCATGGGCGGCGGAAAGCGCCTGCCGCGCCTGCGCGCCCAGCAGGACGAGGCGCTCGCGCTCCGCCGGCGCGAGGTAGCGCACGAGCTTGTCGCGCGCGGTTGTCGAGGCGTCGGTGAGCCGCGTCCGTTCTTCGGCCAGGGCGCGTTTTGCCTGCGCGAGCTGCAACCGGTGGAACGCGCCGGCCGCTTCCCGCTCGATACGGAGGAGCTCGAACCGCTCGCGCGATCGAGCGGCCTCGATCTGGACCGCGGCAGCGGTCCTCTCGCGGCCAAGGCGCCAAATCGGAAGCGGTTGGCTGACGGCCACCTGTGTGAAGTCCGCGCCGCCGTGGCGGTCCTCCAGTCCGAGCTTGTTGTCGATGCGCAGGGCAACCGTCGGATTCGGCCAAGCGGCGGCTTCGCGGTAGGCGCCCGCGCGGGCGGCTATCTCGGCTTCTGCCGCTCGGCGTTCGGGCGCAACCTCCAACATCCGGCGCACGGCGGATTCGAGCGTCCAGCCGCCATCGTCGGCGGCGGCCAACCGCGCCAAGGAGACGATGCCCTCAAACGCGATAAATATGAAAAGAAACAAGAACCTCAAGCGATTCATCCGAAAACCCTCCACGCACGGAGTGCGGCCGCGCCCGGGGCATACCCCGGCGGTCGCGCGGACATGAGACAGGCCGCGTTGCGAGATCTACTGTGGAAGACGGCGGAGGATTAGCGGGGCGGAGCGCGAAGCGGCGGCCTCGTGCGGTGACCGGGCGGCAGTATGGGTGTGACGACGCGTGAGACGGCTAAGCGATGAGCCGGCCGCGGCAGGAGAAGAAAGAGCGCCGTCGGCAGGACCAGGGTGGAGGCGTCGGCCAGTTGTTTGACGAGCGCCAGGCCGAGCCGAATGTGCAGATCATCCGTTGCGTTGTCGGCAGGCCCGGGGTGCGGGAGATCGCTTTCAAGGTGCGCCGCTGTCGCGGCCGAAGACCCGGCGCCAGCCGTGTCCAGCGTGTGCCAACAGACCCGCAACCCTTGCGCGAAGAGGAGCGACAGGGCGAGGAGCAGAATCGGGAGCCGGAGGATCGTACGGTGGCGGCGCCATCCATCACGCATGACGACATTATAGAGGAGCCGGCGGCGGGCGGCAAGGGCCGGTGCAGGCGG
>CAKKSE010000128.1:0-7901 GCA_919903025.1 Nitrospiria bacterium
GGCGTGACGACGACCCACAAGATATCGGGGCCACCCACAAGAAACCCGGAAGCGCTGCCTTTTCTTCGTACCGCCGCAGAGAAGAACGATTACGAGAGGGCCGTCATGGCCGTAGTAAATGCGGTATCCGGGTCCGAAATCGATCCGATACTCCCACACGCCTTTCCCGACCATCTTTGAATTAGACAGATTCCCCTGCTCCATTCGATAAAGGGCCGTCGCAACCTTGGCGCGGCCGCGCCGTCAAGCCCCTCGAACCACCGGCCGAAAGGAGATGTCTCGTCCTGGGTCACGTATTCGACGACCGTCCTGGCCGGCATGCCTTATAGTAACACACACGTTACCATAGTCAATAGCAAATGGCTCCTGGGAACAAGTATCCCGCCACCCCCTATAAGCGTGACCCGATCTGTCACAGGTGTATGGTACCTATTCCTGCATCTTGCCTCCCTGCCGCCCTTGCCCGAGGACGGCTCAAGGAGGAGGCTCCTTCTTCCGGGAAAGGAACCGGCCATGGCAATGGAACGATTGGATTGGGAAGAAGTTGTGCTCTCTCCCATCCTCGCTATCACGTGGAATATTTTTGTCGCCTCAGCCCTCGTGCCCATCGCGAGCGAGCACCTGCGCGGGTGGGACACGCGAGATGTCGAGGTGTACTTCCTTCTCATCAACAAGTCCCTGTCCGTCTGCATGAAGATCGGACCCGATCTCGTTGCCATCCCCCTGCCGGACGGAGAATGGAAGCGCGTAATGTCGCACTAGGGCCAATGCTTGAAACCTGTGCCGGAGGCGGAGATGTTTGCCCGCTCTCCCCGGCTCTCGCCCGGCTAGGCAAGCAATCGGCTTGAAAAGTTACCGATATATGATAACATCTAAACAATGATCGAGAGTTTTGGCAATCGCCTTGCCGAAGATTTGTTCTATGACAGAACCACGAAAGAAGTTCGCCGGTTTCCTCCAGAGTTGAAGCGGGTGGCGCGGCGCAAGCTGCTGTACCTGCACGATGCCGCCGAACTCGTGGATCTGCGAACCCCGCCGGGGAACCGGCTGGAGGCAAAGAAGGGACGGCTCGCGGGTTACCACTCGATCCGAATCAACGATCAGTGGCGCATCTTGTTCCGGTGGGAAGGCGGAACCGCCAAAGACGTTCAAGTTGTCGATTACCATTAGCCCCATGCGCAGGAGTGTTTAGAATGAAGCAGCCCCAGAATCCGTTCCACCCCGGCGAGATCCTTCTGGAGGAATTCCTTGAGCCAGCCGGCGTCACCCAGACCGCGTTCGCCAGGAAACTCGGCTGGACCCGCGCGCGCCTGAACGAGATGATCAAGGGCAAGCGCGGCGTCACGGCCGAGGCGGCGTTGGACCTGGCCAAGGCGCTGGGGACGTCCGCGAAGCTCTGGATGAACTTGCAGGCTACCTACGACCTCGACCAGGCAATGAAACGCCGCAAGGCCGCGTGAGTAACGCTTTTGCAAGAGATCGGCCGGTCGTACAAGGTTGCTTGATTTGCATCTGCCGGCGCTTAACCTGACAACCTGGGATCACGGGGGCAAGGAAGCATGCCGCAGGGAAGCGGTCCCTACCTGAAGTTCAAATCATCCATCAGGAACGACCTTAGGAGAATGCTCCCTAGTACCGGCGGTGTGGTCTTGGGTCCCTGTTGCGGTCGTTCAGCGAGCGGCCGCACGATGGCTACGATGAAACGTCCAGGAGCCGTCTGGCGCGTACGATGGCATTCATGCGTCTGCAAAGCAACTCGCCGACCAAGTTGGGGCTTTGATATCGGAACGGAAGGGTTTGCGTCAATCAATTCATCGACTACTCCCGTTCCCACCTTCCGTCCTAGCCGTTCTTCCCATCCTTCCACGGATTGACGACTTCGAGACCGGGGTATGCGAAGTCCTTCGTATTTCTGGTCACGAACCGAAGCTCGTGGTGAAGCGCCGTGGCGGCGAGCAGGCTGTCGATACTCGGCATCGGGCGTCGGATCTGTCCGAGCAGGCGCCCCCACCGGTCGGCAACCGCGGCGTCGATCGGAAGGACACGCTCGCCGAACCAGCCCGCAAGCTCATGCTCGAGCCAGATGCGGAGTCTCTCCCTGCGCCGCCCGTCTCCCAGGCGCTCAACGCCTCTCCTCATCTCGCCAAGCGTCAGTACGCTTACATAGAGAACGTCGTCCGGAGTTTGGGTGAGCCACTCGATCACCGCGGGCTCCGGTCTTCGACGGATGGTCTCGGAAATGACATTCGTGTCAAGAAGGTAGCTCATTCGAGGTCGATCTTTCGCGCAGGTGTCTGCTCGCGCTCAAGGTCGAGATTGACCCCGACGAGCGGAGAACGGCGCATCAAATCAATGAAGCGGGGCCTGCGCCTTCCGAGCCGCTTGAATTCGTCTTCGGAAACGACGACCGCGGCCGGTTGCCCGCGGACAGTGATCCTTTGCGGCCCCTCCTTGGCGGCTCTCTTGATCACCTCGCTGAACCGCGCCTTCGCCTCTTGGAGCTGCCAAGTGCCCATGAGCCCACCCTCCTTCCGACCAGTCTGACTAGATCATAGGACAAACCGTGGCAATCTTGCAAGCGGGGAAGCGGGGACGGGCCGCGCACGGCACGGGGACGCGGCACGTTGCCACGTTGAGCAACTCATCTGCTCCACTCTTCGACTCACAGAGACGCCCGTCCGAGCCAGTTGTCCAATGTGGCAACGGATTCTGGCCGCATCCCCCGCGAGATCAAGCATCAGACCACAGAGGGTCGGACGATCGCGCCCCTCTTTCCGCTTGTTATTGTACGCAATGCGTAGTATGTTCAACAGATGATCAAGACCTGGGCGAACCGGGCCTCCGAACGGTTCCACGCTGACAGAAAGAGATCGGCGTTCCGAGGGATGGATTGGGAGGCCGCCCAGGATCTGCTGGCGGCGCTCGACGCCGCCACGAACCTGAGAGACCTGAGCCCGCTCAAGAGCGTGGGGCTCCACAAGCTCAGAGGAGGCCGCGCGGGGCAGTGGGCGATGACAGTCAACGACCGCTGGCGGATATGTTTTCGCTTCGAAGACGGCGACGCCTACGACGTCGAGATCACCGACTATCACAGGGGGTAGCAATATGGTCCCGATCCATCCCGGCCGAATCCTGAAACGTGAACTGATGGCACGAGGGCTCTCCGCCAACCGGCTTGCACTGGCGCTTCGTGTTCCCTCGGGCCGCATCACCAGCATTCTGGGCGGGAAACGAAGCATCACGGCTGAGACGGCGCTGCGGCTCGCGCATTTCCTCGGAACGAGCGCGGCCTTCTGGATGAACCTCCAGACGCGCTACGACCTCGCGGTCGCCGAGGGACAGATTGGCAAGCGCATCGCCGCCGAGGTCCAGCGCGCCGCCTAGATCAAGCGGCATACGTTGTTGCAGCCGTACGATCCACACTTCCTCCGCGCTGGCATCTGCTCGCGGGTGATGAAGGCGTCCGCTCCTTCTGGGCAAAGAAGGGGCCTCGACCCTCTCAGTCCGCCCGCCCCTCCTGTCCCGACAGAGCTTGAAAGACAGCCATGAACTCGTCCTCGCGTCTGAGAAATGCCTGAACGACCCGGGGATCGCGCCTCTTTCCGCTCTTCCGTTCGATGAACCCCCGAACCTTCGCGTGCGGCAGGGGCTTCTTATAGGCCCGGGCCGAAACGCAAAGGTGTCTCGGCGCTTCCCGAACAGGCCGCTTGACTGATAACTTGACACATACTGGACTCATGGGGCGCCCTGGGCATCTCCCGCCAAGGCGCGTTGGACTTGATAAAGCCGCTCGTCGAGGCTGGGCTGATCGTTCGGGAGGGAACCCGGAAGTCCGGACGCTACCGGTTGAGGAAACCGTGAGATGCCGAACCGATAAGTTGGACTCGGCTTCCCCTGACTCTTGCCGTCCCTTCAGTACCCCACCCACAGCCCCAGGTACGCTTGGGTCTCGCCCCCAGTGTTCACGCCGTGGGCGAGGACGGCGCGGAGCGTAATCGGGAACTGGTACGAGAAATAGATGTCGAACCGGACCTCTCCCCCCACGCCGGTCCGGAGATCTCCGGCGTCGAGGCCCCCGGCGTCCCATGCCGTCCCCGTGTCGGCGAAGACGGCTCCGTGCAGACGGCGGAAGAAGAAGGGGGCCGTGGACGGCCCCCGGTCGATCCGCCAAAGGGGGAAGCGGTACTCGAGCGACCCCAGCACGGCCTTCTGGCCGCGGATCGAATCGGGCGGATAGCCGCGCAGAGAAAGAGACGCCGTCTCGCTCCCCGTCGTGATGTCGCCCGGGACGTCGCCTCCCATCTGATACGTCCGTTGGACGAGCCGGTCTCCCGAGGACGTGCCTCCGAAGAGACGCGCGGCTAATACATGGTGCCCGCCCAAACCGATGAACTCGTGCCAATCCGCCGTGGTCTTGCGAATGTCGAAATCTCCGCCGAGAGAGCGGTCGATCCACTCGTACCCGATCTCGATTTTCCGGCCGTCAACGGGCGAGATCGACCGGCGGTACTTGTTGGATGTGTCGAGGACCCAGGCCGTCCTGATTCCGGCCTGCACGCCCTCCCGCGGAACCTCCACCGCCGCGCCCGGATCCGAGAGCCGGGTCATTCTGAGACGGTTGTACGAGAGAGAGATCCCGTGCTGATACGGGATCCGGTAGAAGGGAACGAAGAGCCCCGCCGTCTGCCGGCGCTGGCGCTCCCAGTAGCTCGACTTGCGGCCGGATGGATCGACGAGGAGGTCCCCGTACTCGTTCGCGGCGTCCGCCGCGTAGAGGGAGATCGTCGGATACAGGGCATCGTTCTGGTAGTAGGCCTCGTATGCCCAGCGCCCGCTCTCCAGGCCGTACCCGGCTTCGATCAGGTAGTAATGACGATCGAGAGCATCCTGGCCTGACGTGAGGATCCAGGCGACGCCCCCCTTCTCGTCCTCGCTGTACCAGGGGAACCACCAGCGCGGAAGGAGCGTGGGCCCGGGCGAGTACGGCCGGGCCTCGCCGGCCGCGGGGGGAGGTTCGGGCGCGGTGGCGGGCCGTTTTTCGACGTATGGCTCGGCCGGCCTGGGATGCGCTGACGCCAGATCCATCTTGTGGATGTCGAACCCGTCTGCGGAGTATAGGGAGAGGGCCATCCACTTTCCGTCCGGCGAGACGTCCGGCGCAAACGCGCCCGTCAGCAGATTGGTGATCTGTTCGATCTTTCGGGTTGCCGCCTCGAAGCGGAACACATTGAAGACGCCCGTCCGGTCGGAAGAGAAATAGACGAACCGCCCGTCCGGCGACCATGCGGGCGCGCCGTCAATGGCCCGATCGTTCGTCACCTCCGCGAGCGTTCGGCCGCTTTCGTCCAGGATCCAGACGTCCTGTCTCCCTCCCTTCCGGAAGACGGTGACGGCGATCGTCTTCCCGTCCGGCGACCACCGCGGGTTGGCGAACTGCCGGTCGACCTCCCCTTCGACCAGAACCTTGGCCTCGCCCTGTCCAACGGGGAATTTCCGGACATGCTCCAGGTCAAGAACGACGAGCCGGCTCTTCTCCCGCTCGCTCGTGGCGAAGAGGAGCCTCCGTCCGTCCGGAGACACGTGGGGGTCGCGCGCCCGGAGGTCCCGCGTGATCCGGCGCTCTTTCCGGGCGTCGAGATCGTAGGCGTAGACGTCCATCCGCGCGGAAAAGCTCCGCCGCATCTCGAGCTTCGTGTAGTAGATCCTCTTTCCGTCGGGGGCCCAGGCGAGAGACATTCCGGACGCGCCGAACCCTCCCATCCGCTCGACCAGCAGGCGGTCCCCGGAACCGTCCGGGCGCATGAGGCGGAGGCTCGGGTACTCGTTGCCGTTCGCCGAGGCGTAGGCGATCCAATTGCCGTCGGGCGAAATCGCCGGATGGATCGTGTACTCCCCCCGCCTCGTGAGGCGCGACGTCGGCGTGATTCCCGTCCGGACGATCGCCTCCGCCTCCGCCCGGGACTTCTTCTCGAGATCTCTCCGCCATTCGGCGTACAGAGAGCCGTAGTCGGCGCCGAGCGCCCGCCGGCCGGAGGACTGGACCAGGAAGGGGACCGTCCGCCCGCCGTAGACGCGGCCGATCTCGCCGATCTTCTCGTCGCCGACTTTCCCGGCGATGAACTCGATGAACTTGGCTCCGAAGTTGTACGGAATGAACCTCGACGGCCATTCGTCGGGGAACGTCGCCATCTGGCCGAGCGTCGGGAAGCGCCCTTCCAGGACGGCCGTCCGGACCAGCATCTCCGTGAACGCGGCCCGCCCGCGTCCGCCCGATGTCCCCTTCGTCTCCTCGTACGTCGCGTATCCTTCGACGAGCCACTCGGGCTGGAAGAAGTTCGGGAAGTAGAGCCTCCCGAAAATGGACCGCAGGAAAGCCGGAAATCCCGAGACCGTGTCGATATGGAGAACGTGCGTGTACTCGTGGACGATGACGAGCCTCAGCCAGTCGTCCACGTCGAAGAATGCCGCGCCCTCTTCCACCGGGGGCGTCGGATAGAAGACAACGACGTTGTGAGGAAGGACCTTGGCCCACCCCTGGGGAACGTCGGCGTCGTCCGCGATGACCATGTGCGTTTTGTCAGACGGCGTCCACTTGAGCCGCTGTACAAGCCGCTCGTGAACCTCCTCGGCGATCGCCGCCGCCCTCCGGGCCAGGTTCTCCTCCCCCTCGTGGAAGTGGACGTGGAAATGGGCGGTCTCGATCGTCCGCCACTCATGGATGGGGTCGAACTTGGCGTTCGCCGGGCCGGCGAGGAAGAGGAAGAAGGCAGAAGCCGCGAGCGCGGATTGGAAGGACTTTTTCATCTGTTCTCCTGTGGAAGGCGAGGCCGCCAAGGGACGGGGCCTCTAGTTTCGCTAAAGCATCCGCTCCCGCCTGCCGAAAAGATCTGTGGGATGAGCCACCGGCCGCCAAAAGCCATCCGTCTCTGCGTGAAGGAGGCAACCAATGGAAATCTCAGGGATTTCAGCAAGCGCCGCGTCCGCCGCCAGCATGTCGGACGGTGCTCCTCATGAGGTCGCTGTGCTCAAGAAAGCCCTCGACGTGCAGGCGCAAACCGCCGCCGCACTGATTAGCACGTTGCCGCCGCCCGCGCAACCCGGTTCCTCGCCCCCCAACGTCGGTCAGAACATCGACATCGCCGTTTGAGGCTGGGTGGGATTCCTCCAATAGACTCGCTCCGTCGTCTTCCAAGGTCATCGACGGCCTAACTACTTGATTTATTGGCCTTCCCTCCGCCGATCACAATCCGCCCGCCACAACAATAAAACGCCGTTTTATGATCCGAATCATACGGCGGGGGGGATTGTATACTGTATACATCCGTCGACAAGAGAACGAACTTCCAGATTCACCCCCGCTCGACGGAGGATCAATCCATGCAGAACCTAACGGCCACAAAGACCCTGGGCGAGGAACATCGCCGCGTCTGGCCGCTCCTCGATAACCTCGCAAACATTGCCGAATCGCTTAGCCCCGGAAGCACCGACGAGGCATCCATCCGTCGTTACGCGGAGGCCGTCCAGAAGATCGAGGACGAGCTGGACATCCACCTCCTTCGCGAGGAGAAAATCCTTTTTCCGCCCCTGGAGGCCTTCCTTCCCCGCGACTCGGGACCGCTCGCCGTCATGCTGGCCGAGCACGAGGATCTTCGGAGCGACAAAGCCAGGATGAAGGAGCTTCTGGCCGCCGGGCCGCGAGCGGACGCCGGGCTCCAGCTTCGCGAGACCGCCTTGCGGTTCGTCAGCGTCCTCAAGGCCCACATCCAGAAGGAAGACAACATCCTCTTCCCCATGGCCGAGATGCATCTTTCGGCCTCGGACAAGGAGCGCATCGCCCGCGAGCTCCCGGAATTCACGCAGGTCGGTTGAGCCACTACAGAATTCTCTCCCCTCCTTTGTAA
>CAKKSE010000128.1:8001-11164 GCA_919903025.1 Nitrospiria bacterium
TCCAGTACCCTCAAGCACACCGATGCTGGAAACGTCTTCTAACGAACACCCGGTGCCCCTTTCCCACATCTTCCTCGTCTTTCTGAAGATCGGGACGTTCGCCTTCGGCGGCGTCTATTCGATGCTTGCCTTCGTCCGGCGCGAAGTGGTCGAAAAGCGCCGCTGGATCACTGAAGAGGAATTCGCCGAAGCGGTCGTCATCGGCCAAATGGCGCCGGGACCTCCCATCATCAACACGGCCATCTACATCGGGACGCACCTCCGGGGAACGGCCGGGGCCGTTGCCGCGACCCTGGGCCAGATCGTCACCGGCCTGCTGTTGGCCGTCGTTCTCGCCCAGGCCTACCTCGCTCACAAGGACCTCGCCCTCGTCCAGTCGGTCCTCAAAGGGATCGGCTCAGCCGTCGTGGGCCTGCTGGCATCGGTCGTCGCGGGACTGGGGCGGAAATTAGCCGTCTCCAGGGAAGGGGCGGGCATCGCCACAGCCTCCCTGCTGGGCGTCTCACTGCTCGGGGCAAACCCGATCGGCGTCCTTCTCGCGGCCGGCCTCGGAGGCTGGTTCATCTTCTCCGGCAAGAACGGCGCGCCCCTCGCGCCGCCGAACAACCAGACCGGGTCCACCGACATCTGGGTCCTCTTTGTCACCTTCTTCGTGATCAACGCGTTCACGATCGGCGGCGGATACGTAATGCTCCCTCTCATCGAGGCCGAGCTCGTCGATCGCCGCGGATGGCTCACGCACGCGGAGTTCCTGGACGCCATCGCCGTCGGACAGATAACGCCGGGCCCGCTCACGGTCATGAACGCCTTCATCGGGCAGAAGTTGTTCGGGGGATGGGGCGCGTTCGCCGCAACGCTGGGAAGCTACCTGCCGCCGCTCATCATCGCGACGTTCGCGGCCCGGCACCACATCCGGTACAAGACCTCCCCCGGCGTCATCGCCGTCTTCCGCGCCGTCCGTCCCGCCGTCGTGGGACTGCTGGCAAGCGTTCTCCTAACCCTCGCGTGGCGAGGGATCGGCTCGCCCGCGGCAGGTCTCACCGCCCTGGCCGCATTCGGCGCGATCCACTTCACGCGGATCGATCCCACGTTCGTCATCCTCGCCGCGGGTCTGCTCGGGTTCCTCCTTCTTTAGGAGGTTGATGAAGAACGTTCCCGGTTTTTCTTCGCGTCATTCCCGTGGAAACGGGAATCCAGGTTTTTCGGAGGCTCCCTGGATGCCCGCTTTCGCGGGCATGACGGAAACGCTGTACCGAAACGCTGTATCCAGAGGTTTTCTCTCAACATCCTTTCAGAGGCGAGCGACCTTGACAGGGAAAGCGCCGGCCTCTAACATCCACGCATGGATTCCAAACCAGCGAGCGAAAAACCGTTTTCGTTTCTCGAAGCCTTCGCCCAGTCGATCGTCCGGCGGGACTGGTACCGGCAGGCGGCGCGGATTCCCACGCGATCGGCCGTCCGGTACGCCGTCCTCCTCTTCCTGCTCACCGGGACCCTGACCGGGGCCAAGCACGCGATGGACGCCCACGCCTTCCTCGGCGATCTGGCCGAGAACATCCCGGACGATTTTCCGACACTGACGGTCGAGAAGGGGAAAGCCCGCGCCGACGGCCCCCAGCCGCGCAAGATCACGTCGAGGCCCCTGACCCTGGTCATCGATACGACCGGCCGGCAGACGTCCCTGGGAGAGGACGTCCTGGACGGCTTCTTCGTCTCGGCCGACAGGGTCCTCGTCAAGCGGAGCGGGTATGAAGCCGAGGCCCTCCGTTTCTCGGACCTCCCGGACACGACGATCAAGCGGCAGGCCATCCTCCGGCTCCTCGACGGGGCGCGAACAGCCGTTTTTCCGCTCGCGATCGCCGGCTCCCTGGCACTGACGCTGGTGGTCAAGCCCGCGCACCTCCTCCTCGTCTCCCCCTTCGCCTTCCTGATCAACTGGCGGGGGAAACAGGGATGGAAGCCCCCGGAAATCTTCCGGATGGGCGTCTTCGCCCTGACGCCCGCTCTTGTTGCGGACACTTTCCTCACGGTCACGGACCTCCACGGACCGGTCACGTTCGGCTTTCCCCTGGCCGTCCTGGCCTGGTACTGGGCGTTCGGCCTGACAGCCCCCCACCGGCCGGCCGCCGTCGCGTCGTAAGGAGAGCCCGTGAAGAAACCCGCGTTTAAGAAGATCGGCGTGATCGGCGGGGGGTCCTGGGGAACAACCCTGGCGTCTCTCCTGGCGGAGATCCACGGCAGGGCCCTTCTCTGGGCCCGCGGGGAAGACCTGTGCGAGAAGATCAACCGCGCGCACGAGAACCCCGTCTACCTCCCTGGATTCAAGCTCCCGCGGGGCCTCGAAGCAACGACCGAGATCGAGCGCGCCGTCTCCGGGGCCGAGATCCTCGTCTTCGTCGTCCCCTCCCAGTACGCCCGCGGGGTCCTCGAGCGGATGGCTCCCTTTGTCTCTCCCGAAACGGTCCTCGTGTCCGCCACAAAGGGTATCGAGAATAAGACGCTCAAGACGATGGCCGAGCTCTTCCGCGAGTGCCTGCCGCACCATCCGCCGGCGCACCAAGCCTGTCTCTCCGGCCCGTCGTTCGCCAAGGAAGTGATGCGGAAGATGCCGACCGCAGTGACCGCGGCCTGCCACGAGCCGAAGACGGCCCAGCGGATCCAGCAGGCGTTCTCCTCGCCCATGTTCCGCGTCTATACGAACCCGGACATTACCGGCGTCGAACTGGCCGGCGCGCTCAAGAACGTGACCGCCATCGCCGCGGGCGTCTCGGACGGAATGGGGTTCGGCCACAACACCCGCGCTACCCTCATCACACGGGGACTCGCCGAGATGGTCCGCCTGGGGACTGCGCTCGGCGCCAACCCGTCCACGTTCTACGGTCTGGCGGGAGTCGGCGACCTGATCCTGACCTGCACGGGCGATCTCTCCCGGAATCGGACCGTCGGCGTCCGGCTGGGAAAGGGCGAAACCCTGCTCGGCATTCTCGATGAAATGAAGATGGTCGCCGAGGGCGTGAAGACAACCAAGTCGGCCCATGACCTTGCGCGGAAGTACGGCATCGAGATGCCGATAGTCGAGCAGGTCTATCTCCTCCTCTACAAGGACAAGGACGCCCGGACGTGCGTAAAGGACCTCATGCTCCGGACCCTCAAGGCCGAGTAG
>CAKKSE010000129.1:0-14325 GCA_919903025.1 Nitrospiria bacterium
CTTTTCGCCTGAGGCTGAAGCCGAGGCGGTACGCATCCTTCCAGGAGATGGCATCCAGCGGACAGCTTTCGAAACTCTCGAGCTTCTCCTTCAAATCCCCAAACTCCATCTCCGTCCGGCAGCCTTGAAGCAGTTCTAAGATGATAAGGGGGGTGAGAACGACCCGATTCTGGTCGATGGCCTCCTTGAGGAATCCTTGGAGGGCCGCGGGGGCCGACCCCCTGAACCCCAGGATCCAAGCCGATGTGTCCACGAGGATCTTCTTCTCAGTCACGCCGCATTTTCTCCAGGTCTTCAAGGGAAAGACCAAAGTCGTCGTAGGCCCCGATCATTTCCTTGAGGGCCTGCCGTCTTTTGGCCTTCAGGTACTCCTGGAGAGCCAGAACGATAGCGCCCTTCTTGGTTCGGGCGTGCGTAGCCTTCATCACGTCCGCGATGAGATCCTCATTGATGTCCAGCGTCGTACGCATAATATTTCCTCCGATTTATGCATAAAAAGTGTACGCTCCATTGTGCTATTTTTCAAGACAATCTAATACATTTTGTTGGCGATGGAATTTTCTTCACCGTGGCGGCGAGCCGCCATTCCCGCCTGGTTTCAAGGCCGGCGAGGAGTGGTATGCTGTCGCGCCTCCCGGCGGTCTCCGCGGGCGTGAAATCCTAACGGCCCCCGGTCGGAATGCCGGTTGCAGGATGCCATAAAATATGGTAACAATATATCCATGAAATCCACCATCGATCCGGCCGGACGGATCGTCGTCCCGAAGCCGATCCGCGAAGCGGCCGGCCTTACCCCAGGAACGCCGCTTTCAATCCGTCTGGTCCAGGGTCACGTCGAAATCGAGCCGTTGGCCGCTCCGGTCAAGCTGGAGCGCCGGGGCCATATCCTTGTTGCCGTCCCGCAGGATCGGCGCCCCCCGCTGACGGTTGCGGCCGTTGAGTCCGTCACCGGCCGCCTGCGAAGGGAACGCGGCGAAAGCGAGCGGCGCGGGAGAGGAAAAGATCCGGACCCTTCTTGACACGAGCTGTATCGTCGCCGCCGTCTGCGCCTGGCACGAGCGGCACGACGCCGCGAGAACCGCGGTCGAGCTGTGCCTCCGAACGGGGAACGATCTGGTCCTCGCCGCGCCCGCCCTCGTTGAGGCCTACGCCGTCCTGACGAGACTTCCCCCGCCGCACCGGCTGTCAGGCCGCGACGCCCTGGCCCTTCTCGACGCAAACTGGGGAGAAACGGAAACCGTTTCGCTCACAGCGGCTGAGTACTGGCGGTTGTTGCGGGAGTGCCCCGGTGCGGGCACAACCGGCGGCCAGACCTACGACGCGGTGATCGCCGCCTGTGCCCGCAAGGCCCGCGCGCAAAGACTCCTCACCCTGAACCTGGAACACTTCGCAAGATTCCGAGAAGACCTCGTCATATCCGCCCCCTGGGATCGCTGAGCCGGCCTGCTCGATCTCAGCGTCCGGTTGGATACCATGTCCCCGTGGCGGATCGGGTCACGCTTGCCCGGGGTGAAAAGGGGGGAGCAAGCGGGGAGGATTTCCCGCTTGACGCGGGCGGAGCGGGTCTGCTACGAATACCAATCCCCAAAACCAGAGGAATCCGCCCCGGCCCGCACGGTTGGGGATGGAATCCGGACCGCTGTTACCGTAACTGCGGAAAAAGAGAGGGATAATGCCCGCGACCGAAGAAGCCACCCTCGCCGCCGATTCTTGGAAAACCGCGCCCGCCGAAGCCCCTCCGGCCGGGATCCGCGGGCTTCACGTCTACATCATCAAGCCTTCCAAGTATGACGACGACGGGTACGTCATCCGCTATTTCCGCGGCGTCCTGCCGAGCAACACGCTTTCCGCTCTGTATTCCCTGACGCAGGAAGTCAAGAAGTCGAAGATCCTGGGAGAAGACCTCCAGGTCGAGACGACCCTTCTGGATGAAACGGTCCAGAAGGTCGACGTCCGCGCGATCGTCAAGGACGCGCGGCGCCGGCCGGACACCCGGACGGTCATCGCGCTCGCCGGCGTTCAGTCGAACCAGTTCCCCCGCGCGGCGGACCTCGCCCGCCGGTTCCGTTCGGCCGATCTCCCCGTCATGATCGGCGGGTTTCACGTGAGCGGCCTCCTGGCCCTTGCCGACCGGATTCCGGACGACATCCAGGCGCTCATGGATCAGGGCGTGACGATCGTGAAGGGGGAGGTCGAGGAAACATGGGGCTCACTCCTTCAAGACGCCCTCCACGGCCGTCTCAACCCGTTGTACGACTTCCTCAACGACAAGCCGGACCTCTACGCCAAGCCGATCCCGCGGGTCCACCGCAACTACATGAAGCGGTTCGCCTTCTCCGGATTCGGGACGATCGACGCGGGGCGCGGGTGCCCGTACGACTGCTCTTTCTGCACGATCATCAACGTCCAGGGGAAGAAGATGCGCCACCGGAGCGCGGACCTCATCGAGGAGCGGATCCGGGAGGACTACGCGAAGAACGGGATCCGCTTCTACTTCTTCACGGACGACAACTTCGCCCGGAACAAGAGCTGGGAAGCGATCATGGACGTCCTCGTCCGCCTGCGCCGCGAGGGCATGGACCTAGAGTTCATGATGCAGGTGGACGTGCAGTCGTACAAGATCCCGGGGTTCATCGCGAAGGCGAAGGAGGCGGGGTGTTCGAACGTCTTCATCGGCATGGAGAGCATCAACCCGAAGAACCTGGAGGCGGCGGGGAAGACGCAAAACGACGCGGACGACTTCAAGAACCTGATTGCGGCCTGGCACAACGCCGGGATCATCACGCACGTCGGGTACATCCTGGGGTTCCCGCACGACTCGCCGGAGTCGATCCGGGAGGACATCCGGCGGCTCAAGGAGGAGATCAAGGTCGACATGGCCTCCTTCTTCGTGCTGACGCCTCTTCCCGGCTCGATGGACCACCTGTCGATGCTCCGGCGAGGGGATAAAATCGATCCCGACTACAACAGGTACGATTCCTTCCACGAGACGATCCGGCATCCCAACTTCAAGCCCGGCGAACTCGACCGGGCGTACCGGGAGGTGTGGGAAACCTTCTACGGCCGCGAGAACATGAAGGCGGTCCTGTCGCGGAGCAACCGGGAAACGTACTGGGACATCTTCAAGAACTACGTTTGGTACAAGAGCGCTCTCATCGAGGGAGAGCACCCGATGATCTCCGGCTTCTTCCGCCTCAAGGACCGGACCGACCGGCGTCCCGGTTACGCCGTCGAAGGGCGGCTCACGCACGCCCGGCGCCGGGTCAGAGAGACCGCCCGCCTCTTCCGCGCGTGGTGGGGGCTCCTTTTGGAGATGGAGGAGGTCTGGCTCCAGACACACGAGAGGAGCCGGGAGAGGATCGAGTACGTGAAGGACCTCCAGCACCGGGTGGCGGATCTCCTGATCCAGATGAAGGGGCTCGACCGCCGCGAGATGAAACAGCGATTGATCGACGCCCTCCACCAGTTCAAGGGAATGGACGCCCTCGAGTTCCGCCATCACCTGGACGGGATCATCCGGTACCTCCGCGAGTTCGACGCGAAGCAGGCGCTCTCCCACGTCGTGGATCAGATTCGGTCGATCCAGCAGCAGATCGAGGAATCCGAGAAGGTCCGCGACTGCGCGACCTCCGCCGTCGCGATGAGGGACCGCGCGGTCAGGCGGGTCCGATCCGCGTGGGACCGCGTCAACCTGTTCTCCGTCCGGCGCGTGAAGACCCGCGAGCCTCTCCACCGCTTCTGGCTCTACACGAAGGAGCAGGTCCGGAAGGGCCGGCTCTATCGAATCAACCCGATTCTCGTCGCGGTGAACTTCGTCCGCGACGCCCGCCTTCTGGTCGCCTTCTTCTACGGGCTGGCCGTGGCCCGGACGCGGTACACCAACCTATCTTCGTGAGAGGATTCACGGCGGCCTTTGTCCTGCTCCTGCTCGCCGCGGCGGCGCCGGTCGTTATGCCGTGTCCTGCCCATGCCCATCCCATCGGCGTCAGTAGCGGCTTGCTTTCGCTCGACTCGGCGCCTCCCCAGCTTCTCGTCCGGATCAACGCCGACGAGTGGATGGTCATGACGGGGCAGGCTCTTCCCATCCCCTTTCCCGCTCGTGACGGCGTTCCGCATCCGATCCCGGAGGCCGACCGGACCAGGATCGGCGAGGCGCTCTCGGCGAACCTTTCCGTTTCCATTGACGGGAAGCCGTGTTCGCCCAGCCTGGAGCGGGCCGACGTGATCAAGGCCCTGGACCAGTTTGAGGGGATTTTCCGCTTCGGGCTCCGGTGCCCGGTTTCCGATGGCTCGATCGACTACCGATTCACGCTCTTTCCGAAGAACCTCCCCGGCGCCACGCACATTCTCCAGGTTCGGAAGGGCGAATCGGCCGCCGAGCGGACGCTTACCGCGGCGAGCCCCTCGGTCCGTGTTGCGCCATCGGCCTTCGGCGGATGGGGGGTCGTGTTCCGGGACTTCATCAAGATGGGAATGCACCACATCTTCTCGGGATACGATCACATCCTGTTCCTCCTGGGGATCGCCCTGGGTGCGACCCGCATCCTGGACCTCATCAAGTGGATCACCGCCTTTACCGTCGCCCACACCGCGACGTTCTTCCTCGTCGCGCTGAACGTCGTCTCGGTTTCTCCTCGAATCGTCGAACCCTTGATCGCCCTTTCCATCTGCTACATTGCCCTCGAGGACACGGTGATCCGGCGTGTCTGGACGAAGCGGATTCTCATCTTCGGGTTCGGCCTTATCCACGGCATGGGATTCGCCTCCATCCTGGGGGAGGTGGACCTTCCCAGGGCCAACCTGATCGCCTCGGTGATTTCGTTCAACCTGGGGGTGGAAGCCGGCCAGCTTGCGATTCTTCTCCTCGTCGCCCCTCTTCTCGCGGTCTCCAAGAAGCTTTTCAACGCCGAGCGCGTCGTGATGGCCGTGTCTGTTCTTCTCTTTCTGGCCGGCGGGGCGTGGTTCGTGGAACGCGTCTTCTTTTCGGCCGGGCAGATGGGCTGATGGGTCGGCGGGCCGCGTGACCGGCGGTTGACAGCCGGGAAAGGCGGCTGTTACTATCCAGAAACTCCCGTCAATGGTGACGGGGAGAAACAACAAGGAGGTCACCATGGCACTCAACGTTGGAGACACGGCGCCGGACTTCGCGCTTCGGGGCGCCACGGGCGAGGAGAAGATGACGTTCTCGCTCGCCGAACAGCGGGGCAGGAAGAACGTCGTCATCGCGTTCTTTCCCGCGGCCTTTACGCCCGTCTGACAGGCCGAGCTGACCGCGTTCCAGGCGGATCTCGCCCGGTTCGCGGATCTCAATGCCCAGGTCGTGGGCATCAGTTGTGACAATGTTCCGACGAACATCGCGTTCGGAAAGCATCTGGGCGGACTCTCGTATCCGCTCCTGTCCGACTTCTACCCGCACGGGAGTGCGGCGCAGAAGTACGGCGTCTTCCGGGAGGGTGATCCGCTTCCAGGGATCTCCGAGCGGGCCGTGTTCGTCGTGGACAAGCAGGGGAAGGTTGTCTGGGCCAAGGTGTTCGAGCTTCCGACCCAGCCGGACAACGGGCCGATCCTGGAGGCCCTGAAGAAAGCAAAATGAAAAGGCGCTTCCGGGTCTTGTGTGGGTGGCCCCGACATTATGTGAGTTGCCGCCTCACCCGGTCACCCCCACCCTCGCCCTCCCCCTTCAAGGGGGAGGGTATTTCTTTATTGGCTGGCTTCCTCCAGGCCGATGGAAAATAGGCGTTCCCGCCTCGTTCTCTCCTCCCCCCTGGCGGGGGAGGATCAAGGTGGGGGGGAGAAGGGAACGCGGATTCGCCGGCCCCCGAGACTTCTCCGGGGGTCTTTCCGCATTTCTCAACTCCGATCGGGACGTCCATGACGGATCGCCCGTCCGAAAAATCTTCCAAACGATTCTATCCTTCAGAAACGGCTCCGCTCCTCGTCGAATGGGAAGAGCGGATCCCGCCTGGGCCCGTGCTCGACGTCGCCGCGGGGGCGGGACGTCACGCCCTGCACCTGGCCAGGAAAGGACGCCCGGTCGTCGCCGTAGAGCGCGACCCGGAGGCCTTGGGCGCCTTGCGGCGCGAGGCGTCGGGAGGCCTTCCGCTCGACGTCGTCGAGCACGACCTGGAGGCCGCTCCGCGGCTCCCGGATCCTCCCGCCGGCGCGCCGGGATATTCGGCCGTCCTCGTTTTCTACTACCTTCAGCGCGATCTTTTTCCGGAGATCATGCGCGTTCTCGCCCCCGGAGGCCTCCTCCTGTACGAGACCTTCACGATCGACCAGCACGTCCGCTTCGGCAAGCCGCGGCGGACGCACTTCTGTCTCCAGCCGAACGAGCTTCTGCGCGCCTTCCTGCCCCTCACCATTCTTTACTACCGAGAGGGCTGGCTCTACCCCGAGCGCGCCGTCGCCCAACTGGTCGCGGGGAAGGCGCCGTAGTCATGGAGAGAGAGATGCTGCAGGGATGGGACCGCCTGGAGGCCGTCCGCAAATCGCCGGAACGCCTCATCGTTGGACTCATGTCGGGGACTTCCCACGACGGCGTGGACGCGGCGCTCGTCAAGATCAGGGGATCCGGCCCGTTTTCGCGGACGTCGCTCCTCCGGCACACGCACCTCGTCTACGAGGCTCCCTTCCGGGAGCGGATCGGCCGCGCCTTTTCCGGCTCGACGGAAGATGTCTGCCGGCTCAACGTTGAGATGGGAGAGGTCTTCGCTCGGGCCGTCCTCAAGTGCCTGTCCGAAGCGGGTGTCTTGGCCAGGGACGCGGCGGCCGTCGCGTCCCACGGGCAAACGCTCTTTCATGTTCCGCCCGGTTCCGGGCATCCGGGCTCGACGCTCCAGATCGGCGAAGCGGCGGTCATCGCCGAGAGGACGGGCATCCCGACTCTCTCCGATTTCCGGCCTCGCGACATGGCCGCGGGAGGGCAAGGGGCCCCCCTCGTGCCGTACACCGATTGGGTCCTTTTCCATGAGCCGGACAAGACGTCGGCCGTCCAGAACCTGGGCGGGATCGCCAATGTAACCGTCGTGACGCCGGAAGTGGATGATGTCACGGCCTTCGACACGGGACCGGGCAACGCCTTGATCGACGAGATCGTTCGGATTGCCACGGACGGCCGGGAGCCGTGCGACTGGGACGGCGAGACGGCGCGGAAGGGAAAGGTGAACGCCCGGATCGCGGAGGAGATCCTCGATCACCCGTACTTCCGAGTTCCGCCGCCCAAGTCAACGGGACGGGAGACGTTCGGGGCGTCGCTCGCCGGACGCCTCTTCGAGATGAACGCCGGACGCCCCGTCGAAGACCTTCTGGCGGCCGTCACGGTCGCGACGGCCGACTCGATCGTCCACGCTTACAGGGACTTCATCCAGACGGCGCACAGGATCGACCGGGTGGTTCTTTGCGGGGGCGGCGTGCGAAACAAGTTCCTCGTTCGTTTACTGCGGGAAGGACTCCGCGGCCTGCCGGTGGTTCTCACGGACGATCTGGGGATTCCCGCCGAGGCGAAGGAGGCGGTCTCCTTTGCGATCCTGGGGAACGAGTTCCTGGCGGGCAATCCCGCGAACCTTCCCAGGGTGACAGGCGCCCGGCATCCGGTCCTGTTGGGGAAGATGACACTGCCGTAGAAGGTTCGAAGTTCGGAGTTCGGAGATCCAGCAAGAACCTTGCGTTTTTCCGTCTCCGAACTCCCCGCTCCGAACTCTGAACTACGCGGGTTGATGGATGTGGACGTACGAGAGGGCGTATTCGACGTTCGACAGGATGTCCTTGAAGACGTCGTCGGCGTTTCGCTCCGCGTCGATCTCGACGAAAAAGAGCTCATCGATCGAGGCGAAAATCGACCGGATATCCCGAAGCATCTCCGCCCGCTCGAAAAGGTTCGGCTCTTCCCCCCGCGCCTGGCGAATCCGGTCCAGGCCCGTCTCGGGCGAGACGTTGAGATAGAGGACCAGATCGGGCCGCGGCGCGAACGCCTCGTTGGCCTGCTGGATGGCCGAGGGGTCAAGGCCCCTCGCGCCCTGGTAGGCGATCGTCGAAAAGTAATACCGGTCCGTGACGACGATCTGCTTGGCTTCGAGGGCCGGCGCGATGACGTTGGCGACGTGGAGCTTACGGTCCTCCATGAACAGCTTGAGCTCCTGGTCGGCCGTGAGCGCGGCGCGGCCGCTATGCGCCAGGGACCGGATCTTGCGGCCGTAGGGGGAGTCCGTGGGCTCGTGCGTGAGCATGACCTCGTACCCCTGGTTCGTCAAGTGTTCGGCCAGTCTCTGGGCCTGCGCCGTTTTTCCCGAACCATCGATTCCTTCGATTGCGATAAGGAGGCCGCGTGTCAGGTGTTGTGTCATAATCTCCCCGGTTTTGTTCCCAATCTTTTGGAGAAGGTTCGTCCGTGCCTATCAGGTTCTATGTCTAACAAATGCACCTGGGCAAGTCAACGGGAATCGGGTCCCTGTACGCCGATTCTTCCCTCGTTCGCGGGCGGCCCCTCCGCGCCTCTTCCCGGCCGCCGGGAGGCGGCGCGGTGAGCCCGGCCCGGATGGCGGGAGGGGTGTGCCCCGCGCGGGTCGTCTTTCCCCGGCTGAACGGGGACGGGCTGGGCGATCCGCGGGCCTGGCGGGAGATGCTTGCCATGGTCCAGGCCGGCGCGGGCGGGTTCATTCTCTTCGGCGGGAGCCTCGACGATGTCACTCAGGGGCTTTCGCGGCTCCAGGCGGAGGCGGATTTCCCCTTGCTCGTCGCCGCCGACCTGGAGAGGGGGCTCGGCCAGCAGGTCAAAGGAGGGACTGTCATTCCCGGGCCGATGGCTCTCGCATCGGCCTGTCCGTTGGAGGACGAGACGGGCCTTGCCCTGCTTCGCCGCGTCGCGGGGATCGTCCGCGACGAAGCCGCCGCGGGCGGGATCCGTCTCCTCCTCGCGCCGGTGGCCGACGTGAACACGAACCCCGCCAACCCGATCGTCGCCACGCGCTCGTTCGGCGAGGACCCGGCGGCGGTCGCCCGGTACGTCGAGGAGTTCATCCGCGAGGTCCAGCGGCCGTCTCCCGACGACCCGGAAAAGCGGCCGCTCGTCCTGGCCTGCGCGAAGCACTTCCCCGGGCACGGCGGCACCGCCGTCGATTCCCATGCGGCCCTGCCTGTCCTGTCGGCCGACAAGGTTCGTCTCGAGGGCGTGGAGCTTCTTCCATTTCTCCGCGCAAAGGAGGCGGGCGTCGGGGCCGTGATGGCGGGACATATCGCGGTTCCCTCGCTCGATCCTTCAGGCGCGCCGGCGTCACTCTCGGCGCCGATGCTGACGGGGCTTCTTCGGGGGGCGTGGGGCTACGACGGGCTCATCGTCTCGGACGCCCTCTCGATGAAGGGCGTCTCGGTCGAGGGAGAGCCGCCGGCTGAGGTCATGATCAGGGCGCTCGCCGCGGGGTGCGATGTCCTTTTGCATCCCGATGACCCGCTTACCGCCGTTCCAGCCTGGACAAAGGCGGCGTTCGAGGGGCGGGTCCCCGCTGACGAAATCCAGAAGGCCGTTGCGAGGATCGACCGCGCGATCGCGTCTCTCGCTCCCGCTCCCGCAATGGAGTCGATCGACTGGGCCGGGCACGACGCGATCGCTCGCGAGACAGCGCGGCGCGTTCCTTGCCACGTCCACTGGCGGGAGGAATTTCTCCCCATTCCGGAAGCAGGCCTCTTTGCCGTCGTCATGGACGACGACAGCGAGGAGGAGCGCTCGTACCCGTTCCTCCGGGCGCTGTCCCGGTCCCGGAGGCGGATGAGGACGCACGTCCTGACGCGGCGGACGGCTGCGGAGGGAGCCGGGGAAATACTCAAGATGGTTGCGGATGCCCGGTGCCTGATCGTCGCCGTCTACGCCTCCGTCGCCGCGTGGAAGGGGCGGGCCGGCCTTTCACCCGCTCTCAAGGGACTCCTGGCCCGGCTGGCCGTTGCGGCGCCGGACGTCGTGCTCGCGGCGTTCGGTTCGCCGTACGTTCTCAAGGGGCTCGGGAGAAGGGCTGACCGCGTGCTGGCCTACGACGATTCGCTCCACGTCCAGGAAGCCGTGGCCGCGGCGCTCGCCGGGGAGATCCCGTTCAAAGGTCGTGTCGTCGCGACGATTGATTGAGAAGCGCCGGGGAGGAACTGGCGCGTTCACTCGGCCTGTTTCTCCCCCCACCTTGATCCTCCCCCGCAAGGGGGGAGGAGAGAATGAAGCGGGAACGCCGATTCTCCAGGGGTTTGGAGGAGGCCGGTCAAAAAACAATCCCCTCCCCCTTGAAGGGGGAGGGCCGGGGTGGGGGTGACCCCGCGTGCCTCCCGCGGTGACGGCAACCCATAAGATATTGGGGCCGCCCGTACAAGACTCGGAAGCGCCTTCGGAATCAAGGGGTGGAGGACTGGGGGGAGGTGGTCTTCCACGCCGTTCCGTTCCGGTCCTTGAGCTTGCCGACGACGTCGCCCAGGAGGGTGACGGCGGGGGCGCGACCCTCCGTAGGAAGCATCGACGACGCGTCGAACCGGACGAAGAGGGTCCGCGACTTCCGCTCGATGAACATCCGGTTCTCGATGAAGACCGTCGCGTCCAAGGCGCCGGGGACCTCTTTTCCTACGGCGTCCTGGGAGCGCGAGAGGCGGATCCGGATCGGCTCGCCCTGATCGAGCGGAATTCCGGCCGCTCTGTACGTCTCTCCCGCCCGCGGTTTTCCCAGCCATCCGAGGCGGAAGTTGTAGAAGGTGGAGAGCGGATCGAAGTAAGGGGCGGCTGACGACAGGGGGTATTCCCACTTCCGCTCCGGGGGCGTCCCGTCCTTGTCGCTCTGCTCCATCCAGACGCGCCCCTTCTCGTAGTCGAACGTGAACCGCTTCGACCGGTATTTCTTCCCGGACCGGATCTCCATCTCGTACAGATCGGGGACCAGTCCGTAGGGCGTCATATGCGCGATCGTCCGGTACCGGTCGTTTCGCTTGAGACCCAGCTTGCGGAGGAACCCGAGCGTCTGGGCCTCGATCTCGATCTGCCACCGGCCGTTCTCGCTGTTGCCGTCGTCCCCGATCGGGGAGATCCGGATCGTCCCGACGGCGGCTGGGTTGAAGAGGAAGAACTCCATGTTGTACGTGAGCGTTTCGGGGACAGGAGGCCGCCCCGTGGCGAGGGGGGGCGTGATCGGTTCGGGGGGCGGAACGGCCGCCGGCGCCGATTCGGATATTTCCTTCTCTATAACAGGAGGCGCTTCGGGTGCTGGTGTCTCGGCTGGAGGAGCAACGGGAGGAGCCGGAAGCTTCGCGGGCGCAGGGGCTATCCTTGTCGGGGCGGAAGGCGGGGCTTCCGGCGGGGCCATGGAGACGACGATAGGTTCCTCGTCCGGAATGTCCAGGAACGAGCGGGCGGAGAGATAGAGAAAGACAGGGACGACGAAGAATACGTGAAAGAGGATCGAAATTCCGACGACGGCGGCGAACGGATGACGCCTGAAAAATCCCCCCTGGCCACCCTTTGTCAAAGGGGGGGAGGGCGAATCGTGCGCGTGGGAGGCGGGTTCTTCGTCAGGGTTCAAGGACGCCTTACCCCTTGACGCACGCGAGCGGACGCAAACGCGCGACCTTCCGGGCGAGGCCGGCATAGTGGGCCGAGTCTACGACGGCCGAGACGTCCTTGTACGCGCCCGGGGCTTCCTCAGCCGCGCCGGCGAACGAGTGGGCGCGGATGACGATTCCCTTGCCCGCCAGATCGTCGATCAGCTTCCGGCCGTGCCAGCGCCGCTTCGCCTCGTTGCGGCTCATGGCCCGTCCGGCCCCGTGGCAGGCGGAACCGTAGGCGAGCTTCATCCCTTCCGTCGTGCCGGCGAGAATGTACGAGGCCGTTCCCATCGTCCCGCCGATCAGGACCGGCTGGCCGACGTGCCGGTATTTCTCCGGGACCTCCGGACGTCCCGGGCCGAACGACCGCGTGGCGCCCTTTCTGTGCACGTACACCCTCTTCCGCTTCCCTTCGATCTCGTGCTCTTCGATCTTGCAGGTGTTGTGCGAGACGTCGTAGAGGAGGGCGATCTTCGCCTTGGGCGCGATCCGGTCGAAGACTTCCGTGACCAGGTGCGAGATCACCTGGCGGTTGGCGAGGGCGCAGTTGATCCCCGCGACCATGGCCTTGTAGTACCTCTCTCCCTCGATCGAGCGGATCGGCGCGGAGGCCAGCTCCCGGTCGGGGAGGACGAGCCCCGCGCGCCGGGCGGCTTCTCCCAGAGTCTTGAGATAATCGGTGCCGATCTGATGCCCGAGGGCGCGCGAGCCGCAGTGGATCGAGACGACCACGCCCTCTCGGAAGAGTCCGAACGTCTTCGCGATCGCCTCGTCGTAGATTTCGTCCACGTACTGGATCTCGAGATAATGGTTCCCCGATCCGAGCGTTCCCATTTCCCTGTGCTGGCGCTTCTTGGCGGTTTCGGAGACGCATGACGGATCGGCCCCTTCCAGACAGCCGCGCTCCTCGACGTATTCGAGGTCGGCCTGGGATCCGTACCCCTTTTCCACGGCCCAGCGGGCGCCTTTGACCAGGACCTCGTCGATCTGGTTCGACGTCAAATGGATCTTTCCCTCCGAGCCGACGCCGGCCGGAACGGTCGTGAAGAGAGCGTCGGTCAACTCCTGGATCTTGGGCGCGATCTCCTCCCGAGTGACGGCCGTCCGCATCGCGCGCACGCCGCAGGAGATGTCGAATCCCACGCCGCCGACGCAGATGATGCCTCCCTCGTCCGGATCGAACGCGGCGACGCCGCCGATCGGGAAGCCGTAACCCCAGTGCGCATCCGGCATGGCCATCGAGGCGCCCTGGATTCCCGGCAGGGCGGCGACGTTCGTCATCTGCTCGCGGACCTTCTCGTCCATTTTCTCGACGAGTTCCTGGGCGGCGAAGAGACGGCCGGGGACACGCATGGCGCCCGTCGCCGGAAGCTCCCAAATGAAGTCGCTGATTTTTTTCAACCGCCCGAGATCCATTCGAGACTTCTCCCGCCGTTGTTCCCTTCCCCCTCGACGGGGGAAGGTCAGGATGGGGGTGGCTGGGACGAGAACGCGCTCGGTTCCTCACCCCCACCTCGGTCCTCCCCCGTCAAGGGGGAGGAGGTGAGTTTCCGGATTTATCGTTTTCTCTTACACGTCCACGACGCACTGGGCTACAAAACGGCCGCTCTCCCCGCCAACTTTGAGCATGGTGTAGGTCGCGCCCTTAACCTCCACCGTTGGCCGATGCTTCTCGATGTCGATCGGCTCGCCCCGCCCCGTCCCTTCGAGCG
This sequence comes from Nitrospiria bacterium, assembly GCA_919903025.1. Lineage (GTDB taxonomy): Bacteria > Nitrospirota > RBG-16-64-22 > RBG-16-64-22 > RBG-16-64-22 > RBG-16-64-22. The sequence continues at coordinate 13,278 of CAKKSE010000129.1, forward strand.
CGAGCCCGTCGATCTTGACGGAGAAGCCGGACAGGGCCAGCCCCTGGATGTCCGCCTCGGCGAGGAGCGTGTTGAGCCAGTCGACGAACAACGACTCCACGTCCTGCGCCCGGCACTGAACGCGGATCTCCGTCCGCGGCTCCACACGCTCGATCTCGAACATGACGGAGAACATCGCTCGCGCGCCCTCCTCGAACGCTTCGGCGAGTGTCGCGCCCGCGCCCCGCACCCCCACGTCCGCCTCGTGCTCGAAGGTCTCGTAGGCCATGGCTTCCTTCCCGCTTCTTCACGAACACTCTACACCCTTCAGGCATTCGACGGCAACGAAGCGGACCGGAAAGGGCCGCGCTTGCGTGTGCGGCAGAAGGGGGGTAACATCCTTGCCCATAGTCGTATCAAATGGCCGAAAGGAGGGAACATGCGAGCCATTCTGGCACTGAGCGTCCTGATCGCTCCAACCTTGGTGCTGGCGGATGATCTGCCCGCGATGCGTCCGGGCATGTGGGAGTTCGTCCGCAAGGCCCCGACGGATCCGGTCAACAGTCCCGGCAAGCTGAGCACTATGGACAAGAAGGAGTGCATCAAGGACATGAAGGCACACTTCGACAAGCAGAAGGCCATGCTTTCGAAGTCGTGCAAGTTCTCGGAGACGCGGAAGAGCGGGAACTCCTATACGACGACGAGCACGTGCGACATCCCGCAGATGCAGGCCAAGTACACGAACAAGAACGTGACCACGGTCAAGGGCGACAGCGCCTACGAGAGCCGGATCGACACGGAGGGAACCATGGCCGGGAAGCCGGTCAAGTGGACCGAGACCGTGAGCGCCAAGCGGATCGGGGAGTGCGGGAAGTAGGGGGCAGGTCCCTGCCAACGATCGTGAGCCTTCGCTGGACCGAGGGCCTCGCGTCGCGCGTTGCCAATTTCTATGCTTGGTTAGGGGCGACAACGCTGACATTTTTCGAGCTAGAGGTAAGGAGGCGGTGCGATGGCTGTACCAGACTACCAGAGCCTGATGTTGCCTTTGCTTAGGTTCGCGGAAGAACGA
>CAKKSE010000129.1:14425-26679 GCA_919903025.1 Nitrospiria bacterium
TTTCGATGAAGGCATTTGACAAGGCGCTCTGTAGGACGGCGATTTCGCCGTGTTCCGTGAGCCAAGCAGGCGGAGGAGCAGGAGATGAGCCCGAAATTGCTTGAAATTGAACGCAGGGCCGTTCGGTTGCCGGTGAAGGATCGGGAGGTTCTCGCCGAGCGACTGATTCGGAGTCTGGGGAGGGCGCCCTTGACACAGGTCGAAGAAGCCTGGGTGGCAGAAGCTGAACGCCGGTTCTCGGCTTGGCGGCGAGGGGAACGAGAAGGCATCCCTGTTGAGCGGGCCTTCAAACGAATTCGGAAGGATCTGGGCTGGTGAGGGTGATCTTCGATCCGGACGCGCTGGCTGAGGCGCGAAATGCGGCTGCTTTCTATGAGGACAGCCAGCCGGGTTTGGGGAAAGCTTTCTTGGCGGAGGTGGAGACGGCAGCCGAAGAGATTGTCAGACATCCGCTGATGTGGCGCAGGATCAGGGGACGATTTCGGCGCTATCTCATTCCCAGATTTCCCTACGGCCTTATCTATGCCGTGAGTGGAGACACGATCTACATTGCTGCCGTCATGCACCTCAAGCGGAAACCTGGGTACTGGGTCTGGAGGACCAAGAGGTCTGCGTCATGAACAATCGCCTTGGCAGGCAAACGTTCAAGAACAAATCTCGGAGTTCTTATGTCTCCCGGTTGGGAGCTTTCGGAGGAAGCCGCCGCGTGAAGCTGTGCCCAACGCGGACACCCAAGAACACCGTCCCGATCCGCTATTGCGTGAAGTCCGGAGCCCTGTGTGCGAGCAGAGCGCCAGGGGGCGTGGGAGCCGGTTCCAGGCAGTCTTGGGGCTCGAATTCTTCGCCCAATTCTTCATTTGACAGCTTTCGTAGGGCCGTGGTAAATATAACGGCTCTTTGGAGGTAGTGGTCATGACGTACGCAATCGTTGAGACAGGCGGAAAGCAGTACCGGGTCAAGGAAGGGGACCTCCTGTACGTGGAGAAGATCCCCGCCGAGGCCGGGAAGAAGGTCGATTTGGGGCGCGTCCTCTTCGTTTCCCAGGAGGACCGGGCGAAGGTCGGCCGTCCCGTCGTCGAGGGAGCCCGCGTCGAGGCCGAGGTCGTGGCCCAGGAGCGCGGCGACAAGATCGTCATCTTCAAGCACAAGCGGCGCAAGAACTACCGCAAGAAGCAGGGGCACCGGCAGAGTCTCACCCGCGTTCGGGTGACGAAGATCGCGGCCGCCTAGCCCCGCTCACGGAGAAGATTAGAGATGGCTCATAAAAAAGGTGTCGGCAGTACCCGAAACGGTCGTGACAGCAACGCCCAGCGTCTGGGAGTCAAGCGTTTCGGCGGACAGGTCGTGACCGCCGGGAGCATCCTCGTCCGCCAGCGCGGCACAAAGTTCCATCCGGGCCTGAACGTCGGCAAAGGGAGCGACGACACGCTCTACGCCCGGATCGCCGGGATCGTGGCCTTCGAATCGTTCGGACAAGACCGTAAGAGGATCTGCGTCTATCCCGTTGCGCCCCCCCCGCCCGCCGCGGCCTGACAGTCTTCTCTCCCAATTCCCGTTCCTGAACCGCGAAGTGCGCCGCAATCCCCGCCCCTTGGGGCGGGGTCAAGGCGCACGAATGCAAATAACGAAAAGTACCTTAGAGGTCGGAGAATCCCCGCCTTTCAAGGCGGGGTTCTTCAACAAGCCGCCCCGCCGGCCGCGTTTCCCGCGGCCGGTTGCCGGGGATTTGCGCTTTCGTCTCTGTTGAAATAGAGTAGGTTCATTCGGAATGCCTCGTTGGGCCTGTTCCCGCACCGAGAAGGAAAAATGGCCGCGTTCGTAGATCTTGTGAAAGTGTTCGTCAAGGCCGGAGACGGCGGGAACGGGTGCGTGGCGTTCCGGCGCGAGTGGGGCGTCCCGCGGGGAGGCCCCTCCGGCGGGAACGGGGGGAAGGGCGGGGACGTCGTCATCGAAGCGTCTCCCCACCTGGCCACGCTCCTCGACCTTCGCTACCACCAGGAGTACCGGGTTCGCCATGCGGGCCACGGCCGCGGGAAAGACCAGACCGGGCGCGACTCGGACGACATCGTGATCCGCGTCCCCGTCGGGACGGTCGTCCGCGACGCCGCGAGCAAGGCCCCGTTGGCTGACTTGACCCGGGCCGGGGAGCGGGTCGTGGCGGCCCGCGGGGGACGGGGGGGGCTTGGGAACGCGGCCTTCAAGGGGCCCACGCGCCAGGCGCCCGACTTCGCGCAGAAGGGAGAGGCGGGCGAGGAGCGGGTGCTCGAGCTGGAGCTCAAGCTGATGGCCGACGTGGGGCTCGTGGGACTTCCAAACGCCGGGAAATCGACCCTCATCTCCGTCCTCACGGCGGCCCGCCCCAAGATCGCCGACTATCCGTTCACGACGCTTTCGCCCAACCTGGGCGTTGTCCGCGTGGGAGAGGAAGAGTCGTTCGTGATGGCGGACATCCCGGGGCTGATCGAAGGGGCCCACGAAGGGACGGGACTTGGGACTCAATTCCTTCGTCACGTCGAGCGGACGGCCCTCCTTCTCCACCTGGTGGATGTCTCGGAAGGGGCTCCGACCGGCGCCGTGACAGCCTTCAATATTGTTTCCGCCGAGCTTTCGGCACATAATCCCGAGCTTGGGAGACGGCCCAGGATCGTCGTGGGGACGAAGAACGACGCGGCCGGTGAGGGGACGGAGAGGGAGGCTCTCAGGAATTTCTGCGAGGCCCGGGGTCTTCCCTTCTTCGCGGTCTCGGCCGCCTCGCACGAGGGATTGGACGAGCTTCTAAGGGCCGTCATGCCGAAGGTCCGCGAGATTCGGGAAGCGAGGACGGCGGCCGCGGCGGAGGGAGGGATCGCTTGAAGGGGGACGGGTTCGATCTCGCGCGATTCCTCTCCCGGCCGCGGCGAATCGTGATCAAAGTGGGGAGCCGCGTCCTGGCCACACGGGCTGAGGGCCTTTCCCGCGCGCGGATCCGGGCGCTGGCCGCGCAGGTTGCCGGCGTCCGGGCGAAGGGCCACAGCGTCGCGATCGTTTCATCGGGGGCGATCGCGGCGGGGATCGGCGCGGTGCGGCCCTCCGGTTCCGGCCGGCCCGTCACGATCCAGATCAAGCAGGCGGCGGCGGCCGTCGGTCAGAGCAGGCTCATGTGGGCCTACGAGCAGGCTTTCCGCAAGCACGGGATTCACACGGCGCAGATCCTCCTCACGGCCGACGATCTGGGGCACCGCGGGCGGTACCTGAACGCCCGGCGCACGTTCGAAACGCTCCTGTCGAGCGGGATTCTCCCGATCGTGAACGAGAACGATACCGTGGCCGTCGAGGAGATCCGCTTCGGCGACAACGACACGCTGGCCGGCTTGGTCGCGCCCCTCGTCGGAGCGGACCTGGTCGTTCTTCTGTCCGACGTGGAGGGCCTCTTCACGGCCGACCCGCGGCGGGACTCCAAGGCTTCGCTCATTCCCTTCGTCCCGCGCGTGACGGCCGACGTGGAGCGGCTGGCCGGCGGGGTCCGGACGAGCGAAGGAACGGGGGGGATGGTCTCGAAAGTCCGGACGGCCAAGAGGGTGACGTCGCTCGGGATTCCGATGGCGATCGTGAGCGGCCTGAAATCCGGGCGGCTGACCGAGTTCCTCTCCGGGTCCGGACGGGGCACGCTGTTCCTCGCGGAGGGGCGGAACCTCTCGCGGCGCAAGGGATGGATGGCCCACACGCCGCGTCCTCGTGGATCGATCCGCGTGGACGCCGGGGCCCGGAAGGCTCTCGTGGAACGGGGGAAATCCCTCCTTCCTTCGGGAGTCGTGGGGGCGGAGGGTCATTTCCTCGCCGGCGATCTGGTGAGCCTTGTCGGACCTGACGGTCTTGCCTTTGCGCGGGGCCTTGCCGGCTACCGACGCGAGGAAGTGGACCGGATCCGGGGCGCGAAGAGCGGCGAGGTCGAGAAGATTCTCGGCGCGAAGCGGCCGGCCGAGGTGGTTCACAGGGACAATCTTGTTATAATCGGTGAATCGGTGAATGGGTGAAACGGTGAAGAGGGAAGCGGTCAGCAGTCAGCGTTCAGCGGTCGGCTTGGGGCTTGAAGTTGACTGCCGAGAGCTGAAAGCTAATCGCTGAAAGCGAGGTTTCGATGGCCATTCTGAAGATCGCCGAGATCGGAAATCCATTGCTCAGGCAGGTGGCGCGGCCCGTGCCGGATGACAAGGTCCGGTCCGAGGCGGTCCAGCAGCTTATCGACGACATGATCGAGACGATGCGGGAGTACGACGGGGCGGGCCTCGCCGCGCCCCAGGTCCGCCATCCCGTCCAGATCGTTGTCTACGAAGCGGCGGCCAATCCCCGATATCCCGAGGCCCCCACCATTCCCCTCACCGTCCTCATCAACCCGACCGTCACCCTTCTTCCCGGCCCCCCGGAGGGGGGGTGGGAGGGGTGCCTTTCCATTCCAGAGATGCGGGGGATTGTCCCGCGCGCCCGCTCCGTGCGGGTTAAGGCGCTCGACCGGCTTGGGCGGCCGGTCGATTTCACGGCGGAGGGTTTCCATGCCCGCGTGATCCAGCACGAGACGGACCACCTCCAGGGGATCCTCTTCGTGGACCGGATGCCCGATCTGAAATCGCTTGCCCGCCTGAGCGAATTCCACCGCTACTGGATGAAGCCGGGCGAGGCCGAGCCGGCGGAGACCTGAAGCGATTCGGAGGGAGAGCGGGTTCTTCGAGGAGATCGTGATGTTCGAATCCGACGTCAATATTGAACCTGCATTGGTGAAAGAGAAGATCGACAAGGGCGAGAAACCGGTTCTTCTGGACATCCGCAATCCGTGGGAAGTTCAGGTCGCGCGGATCGAGGGGGCGACGCACATCCCGATGGCCGAGCTCCAGTACCGGCTGGAGGAGATTCCGAAGGACAAGGAGGTCTTCATGGTCTGCCACACGGGGCGGCGTTCCCTGACGGCCACGATGTTTCTCCGGCAGGCCGGGATGGACAACGTGAGAAACCTGGCTGGGGGGATCGACGCATGGTCGCGGGAGGTCGATCCGACGGTCCCGCGGTACCGGTAACGGCCTCGACGAAAAGGCGTTGATCCGGGGCGCTTCTGCGGATAATATTCCAGCGCTGGATCGGAATCAAGGAGGCGCCCGTGGAAGATGAGATTCGCCAGGAGATCCACAAGGAAGGGTACGACAAGGAAGAAGAGTACTTCTTCAAGAAGAACCTCGAGTGGATCCAGAAAAAGCGCCGGGAGCTCGACGCGAAGCGCCGGGCCCGGGAGGTCGAGCATTCGAAGGCGGCTCATTGGATGCGGTGTCCCAAGTGCGGCGGACAGATGGCCGAGATCAGCATGGGAGACGTCCGCGTGGACGAGTGCTCGGGGTGCAAAGGGATCTTCTTCGACAAGGGAGAGCTCGATCTGATGTACGCGGAACGTGAAGCGGTCGGGCTCTTCAACCGCCTCAAGCATCTCTTTGAGTAGGTCCGGCCCCCTCTTTTGTCATCCAGCCCGCGGCTTGGCGCGGGCCGAGAACGGAACCGAATACCTCCATAAAACTTTTCTATTGACACCCGCGCCGGGTGAAGAGTAGAAAGCGGATAGATCGACGCGGGTCCTCCCGCGCCGGTGGTCCGCTTCTCTTCACGACAAGAGAGTTCTCTCTTGCCGGTGACGGCCGGGGCGATCCCGCCCTGGCCGGTTTCGTCTTTTTCCCGGGTGTTCCGTGCCCGGAGGAGGCGCAACACCGTCCCGTCTGCTCCATCTTCTTTTCCGAGAGAACCCAGCCGCGCCCCCGCCGACGAGTCCCTTCCAGTGTCCATTCCGGCCCCGCACGGCGGGGTTCTCTCAAGCTTGAGGAGGGGGTCATGGACGTTTCTCGCCGAGGTTTTCTGAAGCTGGCCGGCGCCGTTTCGGCCGGTTCCGCTCTGGGAGGGCTCTCGATGGCCCGCCCGATCCATGCCTACGCGAAGGACCTCCCGACCAAGGGCGCGAAGGAGGTTCCGACCCTGTGTCCCTACTGCGCCGTCGGCTGTGGGCAGATCGCCCACGTCCGCGACGGAAAGCTCGTCAACCTGGAAGGAGACCCCTCGCATCCAATCAGCCGGGGACGGCTCTGCGCGAAGGGCGCGGCCACGTACGAGATGACCGTCAACGACCGACGCCTCACGAAAGTCCTCTACCGGGCGCCGGGAGGGTCGGACTGGCAGGAGAAGCCGTACGACTGGGCTCTCCAGGAAGTCGCGAAGCGGTTCAAAGCGACGCGGGACGCCACGTTCGTCGAGAAGGACGGCGGCGCCCTCGTCAACCGTTGCGACGGAATCGCCTGGATCGGCTCGGCCTGCACGGACAACGAGGAGTGCTACCTCTTCGCCAAGCTCGCCCGGTCGGCGGGCATCGTTTTCCTGGAACACCAGGCGCGCCTGTGACACTCCTCCACGGTGCCCGGTCTGGGCGCCTCCTTCGGACGCGGGGCGATGACGAACCACTTCATCGACATGAAGAACGCGGACGTCATCGTCATCATGGGATCGAACTTTGCCGAGAACCACCCGGTCGGCTTCCAGTGGGTGATGGAAGCCGTCGAGAAGAACAACGCCCTCCTCATCCACGTCGACCCTCGTTTCACGCGGACCTCGGCCGTCGCCCACAAGCACGTGCCGATGCGCTCTGGCTCGGACATCGCGTTCCTGGGCGGGATGATCAACCACCTTCTCGCCGGCGACAAGATCGACCGCGACTACGTGGCTAACTACACGAACGCCCCCTTCATCATCTCAGACAAGTACGCCTTCACCGAAGGCGTCTTCTCCGGGCTTGACGCGGAGAAGCGGTCGTACAATCCGGAGAGTTGGCAGTACGAGAAGGGGCCCGACGGAAAATCGAAGCTCGACCCGACACTCAAGCATCCCCGCTCGGTCTTTCAGCTCCTCAAGGCGCACTACTCGCGGTACGACATCGAGACGGTCGTCAAGATCACCGGGACGCGCAAGGAGGATCTTCTCTTCGTCTACGATGCGATGGCCTCGACGGCCGTCCCGGACCGCTCCGGGTTCTTCGCCTACGCGATGGGCTGGACCCAGCACTCGAACGGCGTCCAGCACATCCGCACGGCCGCGATGATCCAGCTTCTCCTGGGGAACATGGGCGTCCCGGGCGGGGGGATCAACGCCCTCCGCGGCCACGCCAACGTCCAGGGGGCGACGGACCTCGCCGTTCTCTTCCACGATCTGCCCGGGTACCTGGGGCTTCCGGCGCAAGGGGCGCACGCGAACCTCAAGGAGTACCTGGACAAGGGGCCCAAGGCCGGCTTCTGGGTGAACCGGCCCGCGTTCGTCGTCTCCCTCCTCAAGGCCTGGTACGGAGACGCGGCCAGGAAGGAGAACGACTTCTGCTTCGACTACCTCCCCAAGAGCAAGGGGGAGCACTCCTTCCAGCAGGCGTTCAACGTGATGGCGCAGGGTAAAATCAAGGGGGCGGTCTGCCTGGGCCAGAACCCGATGGGGGCCGGCCCTAACGCGGGGCAGATGTTCGCCGGCCTCTCGAAGCTCGACTGGCTGGTCTCCGTCGATTTCTTCGTGAACGAGACGGCCGAGTTCTGGAAGAGCAATCCGACGGGCGGGCTCGGACACAAGGCCGATTCCGCCGCCATCAAGACGGAGGTCTTCGTGTTTCCCGCCGCGACGGTCGTCGAGAAGAGCGGCTCGTTCACGAACTCGGGCCGCTGGATCCAGTGGCACGAGCAAGGGTCGAAGTCGCCCGGCGACGCAAAGACCGACGCCGTTTTCACGATCCGTCTCGGCCAGGAGCTCAAGAAGCTCTACGCCGGGAGCGCGGAGAAGAAAGACCGCCCGATCCTCGACATGACATGGGATTACGGAGAGAAGGAGGGTGAAATCCCCGCCCGCGTCCTTAAGGAGATCAACGGGTACGCCGTCAAGGACGTCCTCAAGGACGGGAAGGCCGTTGTCAAGGCGGGGGAACAGCTTCCCTCGTTCATCTTTATGCGCGACGACGGCTCCACGGCGGGCGGTTGCTGGATCTACACGGGCGTCTTCGGGAAGGAGAACAAGGCCGCCTCGCGGAAGGCGGACAAGCCGGGGGAGGGGATCGGCGCGAACCTCGGATGGTCGTTCGCCTGGCCGGCGAACCGCCGGATCCTCTACAACCGGGCCTCGGCGGACCTTGCCGGCAAGCCCCGGTCCGATCGGAAGAAGGTGATCTGGTGGGACGCCGCCGCCGAGAATCCGGACGGGAAGAAGGGGAAATGGGTCGGCCTCGACGTTCCGGATTTCGGCGCGACGATGGCGCCGGACGCCAAGCCCTCCGACAAGGGGCTGTTTGTCGGGATCGGCGGGATGCACCCATTCATCATGAACCCCGAAGGGCGGGGGCGGCTGTTCGCGGCTGCCCTCAAGGACGGGCCGTTCCCCGAGCATTACGAGCCGGTCGAGACGCCGGTGGACAACGTCCTTTCCAAGCAGAAGAGCTCGCCCGTGGCGAAGATCTACAAGAGCGACAAGAACCCGCTCGGGACGCCGGACAAGTATCCGTACGTCCTCACCACGTACCGCCTCACGGAGCACCACTTGGCAGGCGCGATGACCCGGAACCTCCCCTGGCTCGCCGAGCTGATGCCGAATCTCTTCTTCGAGATCAGCAAAGAGCTGGCGTCGGAGCTTGGGATCAAGCCGGGGGAGATGTGCACGATCTCCTCGGCCCGCGGGTCGATTAAGGCGCAGGCGTGTGTCACCGACCGGCTCAAGCCGATGACGATCGCCGGCAAGAAGGTCCACGAGATCGGCCTCCCCTGGCACTGGGGGTTCAAGGGGATCGCCGTGGGCGACGTCGCCAACACGCTCGTCGCGTCGGTCGGCGACCCGAACGTCTTCATCCAGGAGTCGAAGGCGCTCCTGTGCGACGTGAAGAAGGGAGGGTAGGCCATGCCGAAGCTCGCGATGTTCGTCGACGTCACGAAATGCGTCGGGTGCCGGGCCTGCACCGTGGCCTGCAAGCAGTGGAACAAGCTCCCCATGGACAAGACGCATTTCACGGGGAGCTACCAGAACCTCCCGGACCTCACGCCCACGACATACCGTCTCGTCACGTTCAAGGAAGAGCCGTTCGGCGGCTCGGTGAGCTGGCACCTCCTCTCCCACTCGTGCTTTCATTGCAACGACGCCCCCTGCGTCAAGGCCTGCCCAGTTCCGGGGGCGATGACTCAGTCCGCCGACAAGGGATACGTTGCGATCGACCGGAAGAAGTGCATCGGGTGCAAGTACTGCGTTACGGCGTGCCCCTGGGGGATCCCAAAGTACGAGTCGAAGAGCGAGACCGTCGCCAAGTGCACCTTCTGCGCCGAACGGGTGGAGAACAATCTCACGACGGCCTGCGCCAAGTCCTGCCCCACGGGGGCGATCTCGTTCGGAGACCGAGAGGCCCTTCTGGCCGCGGCGAAGAAGCGCGTCGAGGCGTCGAAGAAGACCTTCCCCAAGGCCCAGATCTACGGTCCGGGCGCCTACGGGGGAAAGGGAACAAACGTCTTCTACCTCCTGAAAGAAGAGCCCTCCTTCTACGGCCTGCCTCCCGAGCCCACCGCTTCGGCGGCCCTCGGCTTCTGGAAGGACGTTCTCCGGCCGCTGACGGGTTGGGGGATCGGCGCCACGGTGATCGGGGCCCTGATTCACTACCTCGCCAAAGGGCCGGCTGACTACGAGGAGAAAGGAGAAGGCCATGGCCACTCATGAGATCCAGCGGTTCTCGAATTCGGAGCGGTTCTGGCACATCACAGGCGCGGTCACGTTCATCGTCCTGGCCGTGTCGGGCCTCGGCCTCTACGCCCGAGAGTTCGCATGGCTCACGGTCCTGACCGGCGGACCGTATCTCTCCAAGTGGGTTCACTTCCTGGCGGGGCTCGTTTTCGCTCTCTGCCAAGTCATGAACTTTGTCCAGTGGCGGCGGGATTGCTCGGAATGGACGGAAGCGGACGGCGACTGGCTCAGGAAGAGCGGCGGATACCTCTGGTCGTCGCACGCTGACGTTCCGGAGCAGGGGCGGTTCAACACGGGACAGAAGCTCATGTTCTGGTCCACCTCGCTCGAATCGCTCGGCCTCTTCGCCACGGGGATCGTCCTCTGGCTTCCGTTCGCCTTTCCGAAAGGGATCGCCTCCCTCTCCCTCGTTCTTCACGCCTTCTTCGGCGTGACGCTCATCATGCTCATCATCATCCACGTCTATCTCGCCACGGCGGCCAACCCGGGGACGTTCCGGGCCATGTGGACGGGGCGGGTGTCGGCGGGTTGGGCGCGGTACCATCATGCCCGGTGGTGGAAGGAGGAGAGCCGGCCGTGAACGCCGCGGAAAGAATCGTCCTGATCGTCCGGAGGGAAGCGGCGCGCCGGCCCTCGCACGTTCGCATGCTCAAGTTCTTCGAGGGCGTTTTCCTCAAGATCGAGGAGACGCGCGGGCAGGCCCTTCCCGCGGTCGTGTCCCCGTCCGAGGAGATCGAGAGGCTCCACGCCCGTGGGCGGGCGCTCCTTTCCCCCGCGGACCTGCTCCGCCGGAACGAGAAGGAGATCCGCCTTCTTCTCGCCGACCTCCTGGCCCGGGCGGCCGAGGAGGGGGAGGAGTGGGCCTACGGGGCGCTCAGGAAGGTCCGGTCCGGTCAGCTTGGGACGGACGATCTTGTCCGCCTCCTCGAGGGGGAGGCCCTTTCTCCCGGGCTCGGCGAAACCGCGGCGGACGCGGCCTTGCTGGCCCGCTTCGTCCGGTACGCTCTCGGGCCCTTCGCCATGCGCGCCGCCGAGGTCCTTCGGGCGCGCCTGCCGCGGCGGGGGAGGGTTCATGCCCCGCCCGGCGGGGGCTGGACGGGCGAGAGCTCGCTCTACCAGCCGGTCGGACGGTCCTGTCCGGTCTGCGGCCATCCGCCGGCGCTCGCGCTCCTTCGCGGCGGCTTGGACGGGCGCTTCCTCGCGTGCGGCCTGTGCGGGACGGAATGGGAGACGGACCGCCTCGGATGCGTCCACTGCGGAGGGCTAGATCCAGGGGCGAACAGGATCCTCGATGTCGAGGGAGAAGAGGCCTTCCGGCTGGACGTGTGCGAGAGGTGCCGGGGATACATCAGGACGGTCGTCGTGGAGAAGCTGGATCGGCCGCTGTACGTTCCGCTGGAGGGTGTTCTCATGCTTCACCTGGACCTGGTCGCCGAGCGGGAGGGGTACCACGCCGGCGCGATGACCCCGGCGGAAGGAGTCTGATGGCTTCCGTTTATCGGACCGCGGAAACGCCGGTCGTGGAGGGTCCGGCTGGGGCGAAAGGGGAGATCGATCCTTCGGGCGCCCTGGAGCGGGACGCCCCTGCCGTCCGTTACGTGGACGGCCGGCGGGAGGATGTCTCCGACCGGGTCGCGGCCGAAGCCGTTCTCCACCTCTCGATCAACGGCGATAAGGTCGTCTCGCTCCTCTGCTCGCCGACCCGGCTCGAGGATCTCGCGGCGGGCTTCGCCCTCACGTCGGGACTCATCGATTCGCCGGGGGAGATCCGGGAGGTGGTCCGCCTGGACGGGACGCGCGTGGATCTCCGGCTGGAGGATGAAGAGCGGGACGTCGCCTCGCTCCTCGCGAAAAAGATTTTCACGACCGGATGCGGGATCGGGATGATTCTCGAGGACGTTCTCTACGGCCCGATGTCCGATCCGGTCGGAGACGGGGTCCGGCTTCGGCCGGACGACGTGCTATTGCTGATGGCCGACCTGCACCGGCGCTCCGGCACGTTCAAGGACACCGGCGGAACGCACTCCGCGGCCGCCTACGATCCGGCGGAGAGGGACCTCATCGCTTTCGCGGAGGACCTGGGCCGGCACAACGCCGTGGACAAGGTGATCGGCGCGGCGATCCGCCGGGGCGTCGACTTGGGCCGCGCCGTCCTCGTCTCGTCCGGCCGGGTCTCTTCCGAGGTGCTCTTGAAGGCCGCCCGGGCCCGCTGTCCCATCCTCGTCACCAAGTCGGCCCCCACCGATCTCGCCGTAGAGATCGCCCAGGCGGCGGGCATCACGCTCGTCGCCTTCACCCGCTCCCGCAAGTTCTCCGTCTACGCCCACCCGGAGCGGATCCAGGGGTTCTGAGGACGCTGATTCAGGAGGATTCTGCCTCCTCCCCCCTTGCGGGGGAGGATTGAGGTGGGGGGTAGTCCGTGGAATCGCATTCTTTCACCCCCACCCTGACCCTCCCCCCTCGAGGGGGAGGGACCGACGGGGCAGTCAGGGACCGACCGTGAACCC
>CAKKSE010000130.1 GCA_919903025.1 Nitrospiria bacterium
TTGGACCCGATTAGCTTGACGTCTGGAGGTCCCGGCGGTAGGATTCATCCATGAGAATCGGCTGGCGAGCGACGCGCCTCTCTCCCATGGTCCTTGCCCCCGTCCTCCTTCTGAGCGCTTGCGCGCCGACGGCGACGGTTCGGAGCCCCGGCGTCCAGACGGTCAGGACGCCGGCCGGCCCGACGATCCAGCAGATTCAGGCGACTCCCTACACCGGACCCAAGAAGAGGATCGCCGTCCTGGCTTTCGGCGACAAGTCGGCCAAGGGGTACGCGCGGATCGGCGATGGAATGGCCGACATGCTCACGACGGAACTCTTCAACACGAACCGTTTCGACATCATCGAGCGCCGGGAGCTTAAGGGGATCATCGACGAGCAGGACTTCGGCGCGACGGGCCGGGTCAAGCGCGAGACGGCCGCGCCGATCGGGCAGATCGAGGGGGCCGAGTACCTGGTCCGGGGCGACGTCACGGCGTTCGAGCCCGACAGGCTCACGATCGGCGGCGCCGCCCTCGGCCTCATCACGCTCGGCGCCACGGCCGTGATCTCGGCCAAGAACCGGACGCCGATCGGGATGGTGACCTACAAGGAAGCCTACCTCGCCATGGACATCCGGATCATCGACGCGCGGACCGGCCGGATCGTCAACGCAACGGCCGTCGAGGGGAAAGCCCATGACGTGGGCGGGTTCATCGCCGGGACGGTCGGCGGGGGAAAGACGAGGATGCCGCTGGCTCTCGGCGGCTTCCAGGGGACGCCGATGGAACAGGCGATCCGGATCGCTCTCGAGGCGGCCGCTCTCCACATCGCCCAGCAGATCGTCCCGTAGTTCAGTGTAAGAATCTCCGACGTCTGCGTCCGCCCGTCTCACGAAACCACAAACGTATCGGGATTGTTTCCCTGTTCCAACCGGTTGCGGCCGGCGTGCTTGGCCTTGTAGAGGGCCTGATCGGCGGCTTCGAACAGGGCCTTGGTGAGAGCGGCCGGGTCGCCGTCGGAGAGGCCGGAAGAGACGAACTCGGGGCTCGCCAGGCCGATGGAGACGGTCAGGTCCACGGAGATCGCCTCCGCGTTGAACCGGCTTTCCGCGATTCTCTCCCGGAGGCGCTCGAGGAGCGTGGCCGCGCGGGAGATCGGCGTGTCGGGAAGGATCAGGAGGAACTCGTCCCCTCCGTAGCGTCCGAGAACATCCACCTCCCGCACGCTCTGAGACAGGAGCCGGGCGTAGAAGGTGAGGACCTGGTCGCCCACGCTGTGGCCGTGGTGATCGTTCACCTCCTTGAACCGGTCCAGATCGATCAGGGCGACGGAGAGTGCAGAGCCGCTCCGGAACGTCCGGGCGACCTCCTGCTGGAGCCGTTCGCGGAGGTAGCGGAGATTGGGAAGCCCTGTAAGCTCGTCCGTGATCGCCAGGACCTCGAGCGTCTTCTTCGCGTCCTCCAATTCCTCCGTGGTCTGGGTGAGGAGCCGTTTTTGCTCGACGCTCTGAAGGGCGCGGGCCACGGATTGCCGCAGGGTCTCGAAATCGAACGGCTTCACGATGTAGTCGACGACGCCCCGGCGGATCGCCTCCACGGCGGTCTGCAGGGTGCCGTAACCGGTGAAGATGATCACGGCCGTTCCGGGGTGCTCCTCCCGAAGACGGTCGACCAGTTCGATGCCGCTCATTCCCGGCATGCTCAGGTCCGCGAGGACCAGGTCGGCCGGGTCCGACCGGAGGCGCGCGAGAGCCTCGTCGCCGTTGGCCGCTTCGAGGACTTCATACCCCTCGGCTTTCAGAAGCGCCTTGACGCTCTCCCGCATCCGGGGTTCGTCGTCGACGACGAGGATCCTGTCAGGGCCGGTCATGGACTTTCTCCCGGCTCGGAGCGGACGCCGTCATCGTGATCAGGGGGCTGAGGGGAAGACGGACGGTGAAAGCGGCGCCTTCCCCTTCCACGGACCGAACGGTGATGTCGCCGCCGTACCCCTGGACGATCTCCCGCGAGATCGGTAGACCGAGGCCAGTTCCATCCTCCCGCGTCGTGTAATAGCGGTCGAAAATCTGCGGCGCGCGGTCCGGCGAGATCCCCGTTCCCGTGTCGGACACCTCGACGAAGATGTCGCTCTCGCCTCGGCTGGTTCGGACGGTCATGACGCCCCCATCCGGCATCGCATGCTCGGCGTTGGCCATGAGGTTCAAGAAGACCTGCTTCATCCGGTCGGGGTGAAGAAGGAGGCGGGGGAGGTCCGGATCCAGTTCCCGTTGTACCTGGATGCCCCGCTGGCGGAGTTGGGGCTCCATGAGGGCCAGGAGGTCCGTCACGCTCTTGTTGACCGACGTGAGCTCGAGCCGGGAGCCGTCGGGCCTGTGAGCGTCGAGAAGCTGGGCGACGAACCGGGCGATCCGGTCGATCTCCTCGTCGATGATTTGCAGATGCCGGACGTGGGCGGGCGTCTCCTGCGCGGACGCCTGGAGGGCCGAGAAGTGGCTCTTGAGCATGGTGAGGTAGTTCTTGATGATCCCGAGCGGGTTGTTGATCTCGTGGGCGACACGGGCCGCGAGCGTTCCGGTCGCCGCTCGTCTTTCGGCCTCCATCAGGTGCTCCTGCAATTCGCGGAGCTTCTCCACGGTTTCTGCCAGGGACTGGTTGAGTTTCAGCAGCTCCGATTGCTTCGTCCCGATCTCGTTGCGGGAGTCGAACAGCCGGGCGGACATCTGATTCAAGGCCGCTCCCAACTCGGCCACTTCGTCATGCCCTGAGACGTCGATACGCTTCTGGAGGTCTCCCTCGGCGATCCGGCCGGCCAGGCGGATCGCCTGCTTGAGCGGCCGGGTCACCCGCAGGGCGAGAGCCGTGCCCGCCGTCACGGCCAGGCCCAGGAGGAGAACGGTGGCCAGAAAGAGGAGTGCCCGCATTCTCGAGACGGCCTCCTTGAACGGCGTCGCGTCGACGGCGAGGACGATCCAGCTCTTCTCGTCGTGCTCTCCCACGCCGAGAGACCGCGCGAGAGCGAGATATGTCTTGCCCCCGGCGGTCACGAGGCGCGGGTCCCCGCCGCCGGGCGACACCGCGCCCAGAACGTCCTTTTGGGGATGGTCGATGGAAGAGCCGGTGATCCGGTCCCGGACGACGAAGAGGATCTGGGCCCCGCTCCGCTGGCCGATCTTTTGGGCCAGCGCCGAATCGATCCGCAGTCCGGCCGCGAGCGTGCCGAACCGCCGGCCCTCGTTCTCGAGGGGCGCCGCGGACAAGAGGACCGCGCTCCCGCCCAGATCGACTAGGCCGAACTCATAGCTCCCATCGGCCGCCTTCTTGAGCATGGGCAGATCGCGCCGGTCCCCCCATCGGTCTTCCTCGTCGGCGCGCGCCAGCACGCGTCCGGTGAGGTCGTGAATCTCAAGGAGGTCGAGGTTCAAGAGGCCCGCGAGGGCGCGCGTCTCCCTCCTCAGAAGGCCCCGCTCGCCTGCCACGGAGCCGTAGAAGGCGGCGTAGCGGAGGGCGTCGTCGCGGACCAGGATTCGGGCCGTGTTCTGGACGCGCGTCCGGGACTCGTCCAGGATGTCATGGACATGGACCGAGACGCCCGTGAGATGCTCCTTCATCCATGCCTGGCCGAGTTCGTCGATCGTCCGCGCGCCGTAGAAGAAGACCACGAGCATCGATGCAAGGGCCAGCGAAGCGAACGCGCCTGAAAGCTTGGTTGAGAGGCTGAATCGGGGGAAGGTGGTCCTACCCATTGGGTCGTCGAATGGGGGCCAGCTTCTTTCCGAGGATCTTCTGGCCCTCGCCGCTCAGAAGGAACTCGATGAACTGCGCGAGCGCTCCCTCCGGCTTGCCGGCCGTGGCCAGGTGCAGGTCGCGCCGGAAAGGATAGGTCTCGTTGGCCACGGTCTCCGGGGCGGGAAGGACACCGTTTACGCGGATGACCTTGACCTTGGCCATGTCGACGATCGCGCTCCCGACGATCGAGCCGATGGCCGCGGGAGATCGGGAGACGCGGTCCATCTCCTCTCCGACGGTTTTCGCGGGGAAGAGGTTCTGGGTGAACTTTCCTCCGCCGGCGAGCATCATCGTGCGGAACTCCTCCGCGCGGTCTTTGCAGTGATTCCGGAAGACGACGATGATCGGCTGGTCGCGTCCGCCCACCTCTTTCCAGTTTTGGATCTTTCCGGTCCAGATCGACCGGACCTGCTCGGCCGAGAGGTTATTAACGGGGTTTGATTTGTGGACGATGATCGGGATCGCGTCGCGCGCCACGAGGATCGACGTCCAGATCTTTTTCTCGCTTTCCAGGAGCGGACAGCAGAAGCCGCCGACGTTGGCCTTTCCGGCCTTCAGGTACTCGGCGCCTTGGGAGCATCCTCCCGCCACGGCGGACGCCGGAATCCCCGTCTTCTTCGTGAAGACCTCCATCGCCTCCTGGAGCCCTCCGTAGAAGAGCGGGCGCTCTCCGGCAAAACGAACGCTGGCGGATCCCGGCGCGATCCCGGGATACTCGTAGTATTCAATCTCCTGGGCGGACGCGGCCGGGACCAAGGCGGCCAAGGCGAAAAGAAGAACAAAGAGCTCCGCCGGAAGACGGCGGATCGTTCTTGATCCAATCGTTCTCGGTTGCCGAAACGCTGTGACGTCAGCTTCAAACACAAACATCTCCACCGTCTGGGGGGAGGATCCTCATCAACCCCATCCCTTCCTGGCGAAGCCTTCCTTCGAATTGAAGCAGAGAAAAGGAGATGATGAGCCGTTTCCGGGAGGTCCGCTTACGATCCGAACCACGCGCGGGCCCCCTTTGAAACGTAGCAAAGGGAACCGGACCTGTCAAGGAAACCCCTTGAAAAATGCCGACTTTTGCAATCAAGCCGCGGGAGGACGGTCAGCAGGCGAGGCCCAATGGGCCCCTTGAGAACGAACCGGCGGGCTTGCAGTTGTCCCGCACATCCGTTATCATAACATCCTGACTTTACTAGGAGACTTCGCCCGAGGGGAGCTTCCCGCGGGCGATTCAAATCGTGGGCTTCCAAGAAATCCTGGGACAGGAGGACGCCGTTCTCGTCCTTTCCCGTTCCCTTGAAAACGATCGGCTGGCGCATGCCTACGTCTTTTCCGGTCCCGATGGAGTCGGAAAGGCGCTGACCGCTTTCGCCCTGGCCGGGGCGCTTCTTTGCTCAGAGGGTCCAGAGGGTCCAGAGGGTCCGCGGGCGGCAAACCGCGCGTGCGGCGCGTGCCCTGCCTGTCGCAAGGTCGCGGCGCGGTCGCATCCCGATCTCATCATCCTCGAAGTCCTTCCCGACAAGAAAGAGATCTCCATCGACCAGGTCCGCGACGCTCAGAGCGCTGTATCGCTCCGCGCCTACGAGGGACGGAAGAAGGTCCTGATCGTCAACGCCGCGGACCGGCTGAACTCGTCGGCGGCGAACGCGTTCCTGAAAACGCTCGAAGAGCCGCCCGAGGACACGATCATCGTCCTCGTGACATCTCAGCCGCACCTGCTGATTCCCACGATCCGCTCCCGTTGCCAGGAGGTTCGGTTCAGGCCCTTGGGCGACGCGACAGTCGCCCGCTTCCTCGTCGAAAGAAAGGGGCTTGACCGCGCGCGGGCCGCGATGCTGGCGGCAGTCTCGGGCGGCAGTCTGGGGAAGGCCCTGGCCGGGGAGCCCGACGAGGCGGCCGCCCGCCGCGATACAGCCATCGACATTCTGGCGCGGGCGGCGGCGGAGCCGATGGAGGAGCGGACGGCCCTTGCGGAAAGTCTCGCGAAGGGGGAGGGAGAAGCCGAGGCCCTCATCGAGTGGGCGGACCTCGTCGTGCGGGACCTGCTGATGGCGTCCATCGGAAGAACCGACCGGCTCGTGAACGTCGACCGGGCGGAAGATCTTGGGCGGATCGCGGAGACGGTCCCCGCCTCGGCGCTCTTCGGCCTGGCGGAGGAGATCGGACGCGCGCGGACGGCTCTCCGGGCGAGGGGCAACCCGCGCCTCGTCATGGACGTTTTTCTGCAATCGGCCGCCGCGATCATGACCGCCCAGAGAGAGGCGGCGCGGCCGTGATCGCCCGGGTCACGTTTCACAATGCCGGAAAGATTTACGAATGCGAAGCGGGAGACTTGAGCCTCAAGCCGGGGGACCGCGTCGTGGTCGCGGCCGACCGGGGAGAGACGCTGGCGAGGGTCGTCTGCCTGGGGGCCCACAACGGGGAGGGAGGGCCGGGCCCGACCCGGAAGGTCCTCCGCGTGGCGGGCCCCCCGGACCTGAAGGCGGCCGAGCGGAACCAGCCGATCGAGCAGAAAGCGCTCGGTCTCTGCCGCTCGCTCGTCCTCGATCAGGATCTCCCGATGAAGCTCCTCAAGGCCGAGATGTCGCTCGACGGGAGGCAGACGACGTTCTACTTCTCCTCGGAAGGCCGGGTCGATTTCCGGGCGCTGGTCCGGGATCTGGCCAAGCGTCTGCGCCAGCGGATCGAGATGCGTCAGGTCGGCGTCCGCGATCAGGCGAAACTGCTGGGCGGGGTCGGGCCGTGCGGACAGAATCTCTGCTGTGCCTCCTTCCTCCGGGAGTTCGCGCCCGTCTCCATCAAGGCGGCCAAGAAGCTCGACGCCTCGCTCAATCCCGCGAAGATCTCGGGCGTCTGCGGCAAGCTCATGTGCTGTCTCAATTACCAGCTTGAAGGGGACGTAGGCGGAGCGCGACAAAAACCGTGCGCGGCGGCATCCGAGGCGTCGTCCGCCCGGAACGCGGCCTCACCGGAGCCGTCCCGGGCCGAGGAGCGGGCGGCCCGGAACCGGAAAGGACAGCCGGCGCGTCCTCCGATGAAGAAAGAGAAGAAGAAAACGCTGGGCGAGGCGCTTGACTCGGAATCTTGGAACTTGCCATAATCTCGCGCCGATTCGGGAGTTCGCGCCCGCGAGACCCGAAGGCCGGCCTTGCTCATCCCCGGAGTCGGCATGCACCGGCAGACGTTCTACGTCACCACGCCCATCTACTACGTGAACGATGTCCCGCACATCGGCCACGCCTATACGACCGTGGCGGCGGACGTGCTCGCCCGCGCCCACGGGATGATGGGACGCGATGTCTTCTTTCTCACCGGGACGGACGAGCACGGCCAGAAGGTCCAGCAGGCGGCCGCCCGGCGCGGCGTTACGCCCCAGGCCCACTGCGACGAGTTGGTCGTGAGGTTCCAGTCGCTCTGGAGGCGGATGAACATCTCGAACAACGACTTCGTCCGGACGACGGAGCCCCGGCACAAAGCCGCCGTGCAGAACGTCCTCCAGCTTCTCCACGACAAGGGGGAGATCTACCGGGACACGTACGAGGGGTGGTACTGCGTGCCGTGTGAACGATTCTGGACGGAGAAGGAGCTGGTGGTTCCGGGACCGTATGAACCGATTCCGCTGGAACCGCATGCAGCGCCGCCGCCGTCCATCTTCGATTGCCCCGACTGCGGCCGGCCCGTCGAGCGCGTAACGGAGTCGAACTATTTCTTCCGGATGGGTAAGTACAGGGACCGCCTCATCGCGCACATTCGCGCGAACCCCGGCTTCATCCGTCCCGAGCCGCGGCGGAACGAGATCCTGGGCTTCCTGGAGCGGGATCTGGGGGACCTCTGCATCTCCCGCCCCAAGAGCAGGCTGGCCTGGGGGATCGAGCTCCCGTTCGATCCTTCGTTCGTCACCTACGTCTGGTTCGACGCGCTCGTGAACTACATCTCCGCGCTCCGATACCTGGATCGAAGCACGCCCGGCTCCCTCTTCGAGAGGTTCTGGCCGGCGGACGTCCACCTGATCGGGAAGGACATTCTCACGACCCACGCCGTATACTGGTCGACGATGCTGATGGCCCTGGATCTTCCGCTTCCCCGGACGATCTTCGCCCACGGCTGGTGGACGGTGGAGGGGGAGAAGATGTCGAAGTCGCGCGGCAACGTCTTCGATCCGAACAGCTTTGTCGAAGCATACGGCGCAGATCCCTTCCGGTACTACCTCCTCTCCCAGATGACCTTCGGGGCGGACGGGGATTTCTCCTCCGACCGGTTCGTGGGGCGGTACAACAGCGACCTGGCGAACGCCCTGGGGAACCTCCTGTCGCGCCTCGTCTCGATGATCGAGAAGTATTTCGGCGGAACGATCCCGGCCCCCTCCCCCGACTCCTTTGGCGACTGGGCCCGCGTCGAATCGGCCTTCCCCCGATCGGATGCGGGTGGTCTGCGGATCGTCAGGGAAGCGTTTCCGGACGAGATTCCGGCGCGGTACGCGGACCTCGATTTCAAGGAGCTTCTGGAAAGGATCTGGACGGCCGTCTACGGGATCAACGAGTTCATCGACAAGTCGGCGCCGTGGAGTCTGGCCAAGGACGAAGAGAAGAGGCCGCTCCTTTCCACCGTGATGTTCGTCGCGGCCGATCAGCTCCGGCGGATCGCCGTCTTCCTCACGCCCGTGATGCCCGCGGCGTGCGGGGAGATCCTGGCGCGCCTCGGCGTGTCGGCGGCGTCGCGTTTCGAAGAGGCCGGCGGGGCCTGGGACACGGCCCTCGCGGGGAAACGGGTCGTGAAGGGGGTCTCGCTTTTCCCCCGGATCGAAGTCGCCAAGGCGGGGGCGGCGTGAGGCGCCCGGCCCGGCGGATCTCGCGCGGGGGAGCCGCATGGCTCTCCCTCGTCCTCCTCCTGACTCCGGTCCCGGCCGGAGCGGGGCCCAAGATCGTCCAGGATATCCTGGACAACGGCCTCAAGGTCGTCGCCGTCCAGGACGACAAGTCGCCCGTCTCCACGATCCAGGTGTGGTACAAGGTCGGATCGCGCCACGAGCCGCAGGGGAAGACGGGTCTGTCGCACCTCCTCGAGCACATGATGTTCAAGGGGACGGCCACGGTGGGCAAGGGGGAGTATTCAAAGACCGTGGCGCGCCACGGGGGGACGGAGAACGCCTTCACGAACCGGGACGCGACCGTCTACTTCCAGAAGTTCGCCCCCGACCGCCTGGAGCTCGCCCTCTCTCTCGAAGCCGACCGGATGACGAACCTTCTCCTCGACCCGGCGGAGTTCGAGCTGGAGCGAAAGGTCGTGATGGAGGAGCGGCGGATGAGGATCGAGGACGACCCGACGTCGCTCGTCGTCGAGGAGATGTTCGCCTCCGCCTACAAGGTCCACCCGTACCGCCATCCGGTCATCGGCTGGATGGAGGACCTGGCGGCCCTATCGAGGGAGGACCTCGTCCGGCACTACAAGCGATACTACGTTCCCAACAACGCCATCGTCGTAGTGGCCGGGCCGACGGACCCGGCCGAGGCGATCGCCAAGGTCAAGGCCGCCTTCGGGAAGATTCCCAAGGGGGACGTTCCAGTCGAGACGGCCGTCCAGGAGCCTCCGCCCCTCGGCGAACGACGTGTGAAGGTGAAGAAGGAGGCCCAGCTTCCCTTCGTCTTTGCCGGCTACCCGGTGCCGCGCGTCGGGCATCAGGACGAATACGCTCTCGATCTCCTCGCCCAGGTCCTCGCGGCCGGCAAGTCTTCGCGCCTCTACAAGAGCCTCGTCTACGAGAAACAGATCGCGGCCTACGCCGCGGCCTCGTACGATCAGATGACCTCGCAGGACCCCGCCCTGTTCTACCTGTACGCCGGGGTGAAGCCGGGCGTCCGGACCGAAGACGTCGAGAAGGCCCTCTACCGCGAGGTCGAGCTGATCGCGTCCCAGCCTGTCCCGGAGAAGGAGATGGAGAAGGCGAAGAACCAGGTCGAGGCGGCCTTCATTCTGGGGCAGGATTCGATCTTCAACCAGGCCCGGCAGATCGGCCAGGCGGAGCTTGTCGGCGTCGGCGTCCGGTACATCGAGAACTACGTCGCGAATATCCGGAAGGTGACGGCGGCGGACGTTCAGCGCGCGGCGAGGGACTATTTCTCCGAGGACAGACGGACGGTCGGGATTCTAGTTCCCGTTCCCCCCAAGACAAAGGGAACGGAGCCGGGGGAGGGGAAGCCAAGTGAGTAGGCTCGGCGCGCGGTTCGCGCGGTTCCTCGCCGTTCTGATCCTGATCGGCATCGTCGCGGCAGGCCGGGCCGAGGCGCTGGATCTCCCGATCAAGAAGCTTGTCTTCGAGAATGGAATGACGGTCCTCCTCCTGGAGAGGCCGTCGCTTCCGTTCGTCGTGGTGGACGCCAAGATCCTCGGCGGGAGCCTCTACGACCCGGACGATCGTCCGGGAACGGCGAGCCTGACGGCTTCACTGCTCACGCAGGGAACGGCCTCGAGGAGCGCGATCGACCTGGCCGAGGCGCTGGACTCGGTCGGCGCTTCGCTCAGGTCTTCCGCCTCGGACGATTTCGCTTCCGTCTCGCTCACCGTCCTCAAGAAGGACGTCCAGCTCGGGTTCGAAATCCTGGCCGACGTCCTCATGAACCCGTCGTTTGCCGAGGGCGAGATCGCCCGGGAGAAGGCGCAGATCCAGGCGCAGATCAAGAGCGACATGGACGATCCGGCCCGGATCGCCGACAAGCTCTTCGCCAGCCTCGTCTTCAAGAACCATCCATACGGCCATCCCGTCGAAGGGACGGAGGAGAGCATCCCGAAGATCGGCCGCGAGGATCTGGCCGCTTTCTACAAGCGGTACTACAAGCCCAACAATATCGTGATGGCCGTCGTTGGGGACATTACCGAGGAGGAGGCGATCGAGATCGTGAACGCCCGCTTCGGCCGGTGGGCCTTCCGAAACGTCGAAGCCCCCGCCATCCGATCCGTTCCTAAGGCGGCGCGCGTTGTGAAGATCGTTTCCAAAGACCTCAAGCAGGCGACGATCCGGCTGGGCCACCCCGGGATCCGCCGGAGCAGTCCCGACTATTACGCCGCCTACGTGATGAACCACATCCTGGGCGGCGGCGGATTCTCCTCCCGCATGATGACGCGGGTGAGGGACGAGAAGGGCCTCGCCTACGACATCCGGAGCGGCTTCGACGCGGGTCTTGAGCCGGGGGCCTTTTCGGTTTCCGTCCAGACGAAGAACGAGACTGCGCCCGACGCCGTCGAAATGGTTCTGGAAGAGATCAACCGGATTCGCAAGGCGCTGGTGTCCGAAGCCGAACTGGCCGACGCGAAGTCTTACCTGATCGGGAGCTTCCCTCTCCGGCTGGACACGAACCGGAAGATCGCCTCGATCCTTTCTTCGGTGGAGTTCTACGGTCTCGGACTGGACTACTTCGAGACATATCCCAGGCGGATCGATTCGGTCTCCCGGGAGGAGGTCCTGAAGATGGCGCGGAAGCACCTAAATCCCAAGAACTACGTCCTCGTCATCGTTGGGAAGCCGGACGCCAGCAGGCTTCCTTGATTCTTCCGCCCTGTGGATTCCCGGTGGACAGGTTTGTGATGAGGCCGGGGAGGGCGTGGGGGGTCGATTTCATTCCTTCTTGTCCACAGAGGCCGCAATTCACAACGTGTGAAAACCGGGGATTCCGATCTGACGCCGGCTGAGGATGCGTTGAGAAAGATTGAGAAAACCGGCGGCCGGCTGAGCGGCGGATACTTCGCCATCCGGGTCCATCTCTCCCGCCAGCTCAGGGTTCGGCGGGGGCAAGGGTACGTTCATCTCTCGGCCGGTTACCACGTTCTTCTTGGCCGGTCTTCCAACCTCCTTGAGGAGATTCCCCGGCGGATGGCGCCCGGGGTCAAGCGGTCCTTCTGGGAGCGAATCGCTTTCCGCGGGGACGAGGTCCGCGCCTATGTTTTCCCTCGCGGGTCGATTCGCGAGGGCGTAGTTTGCGCGTGGGTGTCGGAAATCGCGCGTTTAAGGGGTGGGATCAGGCAGGTGCCGGGAGCCGGAGGGAAGGAGTGCGTATGCCCCGGCCATCTGGTATATTTTAGGCAGTGGAGCGGGGGGGATGTTCCGCCCCCGCCCCCAGGCAGGCGCTCCTCCCATTCAAGTTAAAGGCGTTTGAAGCGAATATGAAGAACGACGAGACCTCTCCAGCTTCCGATGGCGAGGCCCTGCGGGACGAGAACCGCCGCGTCCGGGCGGCGCAAATCATCGTTTCGTTCGCGATGTTCAAGCTCAAGACGCTTCGCCTGACCGAGAAGGAGGCTGACGAAATGATCGAGACGACCCGCGCGCGCGTTCTCGATATGTTTCCGGAAGGCGGGAACGCGTTCGACCTGATTTATCGCCCGCGCCTGGAGCGGCTGAGGAGCGAGAACGAATTCGTCCGGCTTTCCCACGCGGCATCCCGATCCGAGTGATGATCGAGACGATCCATGAGGGGTTCAGGACGGCGTGGCGGAACCTTCTGCTGGTCCCCGCGCAGATCGCGGCGTGGGTGATCGTTTGCGTTCTCTTCCTGGTCCTGTTTGTTCCGCCCGTCTGGGTCATGGCGGCCTCCGGCGTGTTTGCGGAGTTTGGGAACGGCGACCCCTCTCTTCTCCTCGGGTGGCTGACCGCGCACAAGGGGGCAGTGGGAGTCCTGGCCGCCGTCCTGCTCGTCTGGACGATTGCGGCCAGCATTGTGTTCTTCTTCGTTCAGGGTGGGACGATCCATTGCCTGGCCCGGAGCGCCCGGATTGAGGGGACCTTCGAGATGGCGGTCTTTTGGGAAGGCGGAAAGAGGTTTTGGTGGCCGCTCACGGTCCTCGCGGGCCTGTGGTTCCAGGTCATCCTCGGGATCATCCTGCTTGTCGGAGGGTTGGGCTTCGCCGCGGCCTGGTGGGCGGCCGGCATGGCCCAGCAGGGGAGCGTGGGGGGCGCGATCGTCGTGGGCGTTCTGGGCGTGGGATCGAGCGTTCTTCTCTGCCTGGCGGCGGCGCTTCTCGCGGGGGCCTACTGGGTGTACGGCCAAGTTATCCTCGTTGTCGATCGAACCGGGGGTTTCGGGGCTTTCCGTGAGGGGATCAAGTTCGTGAACGGAAACTTCCTGAGGTCGATCGGCTTCTATCTCCTTCTGATCGTCGGCCTCCTCGCGGCGTCGATGGCCATGTCGGCCGCCGCGTTTCCGTTCTCGATCATCCCGGTCATCGGCCTGTTCATTCAGATCCCGATCCAGTTTGCCTTCATGATCGCGCAGATATTCCTCTCCATCGTGATGATCGCCTCGCTGGTCCACTACTACCTGCGGCTTGTGTCTGCTCCAGGAGCGGGCGTCCCCGTCCGAACCGTCGAAGGGGGCGGGACTTGAGCGATCCGGCCGCCAAGGTCTTCTTTCCGCAGCAGGCCCTGGACCGGATCCTGGATCAAGGACGGGGGCGGATGGATGGGGACCGCCTGATCCTCGCCGACGGGAGGTACCCGGTCTATATCCTCAGCCCCGCCCATCGGGTCCGGAGGGTGGCCGGAGGCGGGGACGATCCGTACCGGCTTGCCGGCAAGATATTGTCGGAAGAACAGGTGCGCGAAGTCGGAGGAAGCCTCTACATGGGATCGCTCGTCGTGGGAGAGACGACGTACGAGATCGAGAGCGGCTTCCTGGGAGACCCCGGTCCCACGCCGTCCGGATCGCCCGACGACAGATGGGCCGACGACATCCTCCGCATGCTGGACTAGCCCGGGCCGGCGATGGAGACGGCGCAGATCCTGAGGGTCGTTCCGCTGTTCGCGGGGGCGACGGACGCCCAGCTTAAGGCCGTTTCGAAGATCGCCAGGCTCAGGCGCCTGAAGCCGGGAGAGACGGTCATCCGCGAAGGGGAGCCGGGGACGTCCGTCTACATTCTCAAGTCCGGCTCCGTGTCCGTCGTGAGGAACCGCCGGGACGACGAGGCTCAGGTCCTGGCGAAGCTCGTCCCGTGCGATCTCTTCGGCGAGATGGCGATCCTGGACCACAAGCCCCGCTCAGCGACGGTCACGGCATCCGAAGAGACGGAGGTCCTGGAGATTCCGGAGCCCGACCTCCGGCGCGTGCTTGACGCGGACCCGGATCTGGCCCTGCGCGTCCACCGCTCCCTGGCCGTGATTTTCTGCGAACGGCTGAGGGCGGCGAACGAGAAGCTCGTGGCCTGGTCCAGCCTTCCTCCGGAACACGGGGCCTGAATGTCCGTTTCTCACGCCGAAGACACGCCCGCCGTTCGCTGGACGCCCGATGCGGAGGCTCGCCTGGAAAGGGCCCCGGCTTTCCTCCGGCCCGTCGTCCGGAGAATCACGGAGAAGCGGGCTCGGGAAGCGGGGGTCGCCGAGATCACCGAGGAATTCCTTTCCCAGATAAAGAACGAAACCATGCAGGGCCGTGAGCCGGTGGCCGAGCCCGGGCCGTTCGGGGCCGGACGAGAGATTCATCCTTCTTCCCATTCACCCATTCACCGATTCACCGATCGACCGCTTGTCACCTGGACCCAGGAGGCGCGGAGCCGCCTCGAGGAGATTCCTCCCGCCATGCGGGAGATCGTGACGAAAATCGTCGAAGAAGCGGCTGGCGAGGCGGGCGAGCCGATTGTCACGGCTGACTTGTTCGACCGGATCGAGGAGGGGGGCGAGGCCGCGGTTTCCGAGAGGGCGGCTCTTCCGTGGACGGAGGGCGCGAAAGAGCTTCTCGAACTGAGGCTCGTACGGACGCCGGAGCCGGCCCTGCCGTTCGCGCGCGGGGCGCTCATGGGGGACGTCGAGTTGGAGGCGGCGAGGCTCGGGATCGCGGAGATCACGGAGGAGTCGCTCAAGAGGATCTGGTCGGAGATCAACGCCCAAGGACGCGAGAGGAGCGTCGAGTGGTCGGAGGAAGCCTGGGCGCGGCTCCAGAACGCGCCGGAGTTCGTCCGCGCGGGGATCCGGAAGGCCGCGGAGAAGAGAGCGCGAGGGATGGGCGCCCGGGCGATCACGGGGCCGCTCTTGACGAAGTTCCGGAACGAGGCGATGATGAAGGCCGTCCGGCGGATCCGGAAGCTCGGCTTCAAGGAATTGACGTTCGACGCGTTCGACAAGGCAATGGAGACGATCCCTAAGCTCAAGGACCCTGGGGCCCGGAAACGCCTCGCCGACATCCGCGCCTACATGGCAGAACGCGGCGACCGCCACCTCCTGGACGCCGATCTCATGGAGCGGTTCCGGAAGTATCTCAGGGAGGGTGGAAACCTTTGATGGTCGAGATTCACGGCAAGATTGACACCGAAGATGGGAATTCATAGAGTCTTCGGCCAGGAGACACGATGACAGACATCTCGCCCGAATTCGACACGCCGACCTACCGGATGGCGATGGCGCAGTTCGATCAGGCCGCGGCCCGGATGGACCTCGACCCGAACGTCCGCGCGCGCCTCAAGAAACCTTCCCGCTCGCTCATCGTTCACATGCCGATCCGGATGGACGACGGGACGGTGCGCGTCTTCGAGGGATACCGCGTCCAGCACGACAACTCCCTCGGGCCTACGAAAGGCGGCATCCGCTACCATCCGGACGTGACGCTCGGAGAGGTCGCGGCGCTCGCGATGTGGATGACCTGGAAGTGCGCCCTGGTGGGTCTTCCGTACGGGGGCGCGAAAGGCGGCGTCCGGTGCGACCCGAAGGCGATGTCCCGCCAGGAACTCCAGCGGATGACGCGCCGGTACACGGCCGAGATCTACCCGATCATCGGCCCGGACCAGGACATTCCCGCGCCCGACGTCGGGACGAACGCCCAGACGATGGCCTGGATGATGGACACGTACTCCATGCAGAGGGGGTACGCCGTCCACGGCGTCGTGACGGGGAAACCGGTGGGGATCGGCGGCTCGCTTGGCCGGGACGAGGCGACGGGCCGCGGCGTCTTCGTTTGCGTGATGGAAGCGATGAAGCGGCTGGGGATCGAACCGAAGGGGAGCACGGCGGCCGTCCAGGGGTTCGGGAACGTGGGCGGGCACGCCGCGCGGATCCTGCACGAGAACGGCATCATGGTGATCGCGGTTTCCGATTCCCACGGCGGAATTCGGAACGAGGCGGGACTCCCGATTCCGGAGGTCCTCGCCCACAAGGAGAAGACGGGGCGGGTCGAGGGATTTCCGAACGCGGAGCCGGTCTCGAACGAGGACCTTCTCGCGCTCCCCTGCACGGTCCTCGTTCCGTCCGCCCTCTCCGAAGCGATTACGGAAAAGAACGCGGATCGGGTGAGTTGCCGAATCCTCGCTGAGGGGGCGAACGGGCCGACGACGCTCGAGGCCGACAAGATTCTGGAGGACAAGGGAATCCTGATCCTCCCCGACATTCTCGCCAACTCCGGGGGCGTGACTGTCTCGTACTTCGAATGGGTCCAGTCGCACCAGATGTATTTCTGGAAGCTCCCCGAGATCCGCGAGCGCATGGCGGACATCCTCTCGTCGGCGTTCGAGCGGGTCTACGAGACGCATCGGCGGACGAAGATGGACATGCGGATGGCGGCCCTCACGACGGGCATCAAGGCCATCGCCGATGCCCACCGTTTGAGGGGGCTGTATCCCTGAGGGGCCGGTGAATGGGTGAATCGGTGAATGGGTGAATCGATGGTTTGTAGGGGCGCACGGCCGTGCGCCCCTACGGTTTGGTGGTCAACGAATTCAGTAGAGGGAGGAAAGTATGCGACGAGTGCTTTTTGCAGTGAGTCTGGTGCTTGCCTTCACGCTTGGCGGTTGCGGGTACAACACGCTCCAGTCGGAAGATGAGCAGATCAAGGCGGGCTGGGCGGAGGTGCTCAATCAGTACCAGCGGCGCGCGGATCTCGTTCCGAACCTCGTGAACGTCGTGAAAGGGTACGCGGGGCACGAGAAGGACGTGCTGACACAGGTGACAGAGGCCCGTTCGAAGGTCGGCTCGATCCAGGCGACGCCCGAGCTCATCAACGACCCGCAGGCGTTCGCCAAGTTCCAGGCGGCCCAGGCGGGCCTCTCAAGCGCCCTTTCGCGTCTCCTTCTGGTGGCGGAGAACTATCCGCAACTCAAGGCCGACGGCGTCTTCCGCGACCTCCAGGCCCAGCTCGAGGGGACGGAGAACCGGATCGCCGTCGCGCGGAACCGCTACATCAAGGCCGTCCAGGCGTACAACGTGACGGTGCGCTCGATCCCGAGCAATCTGACGGCGATGCTCTTCGGCTATAAGGTGAAGCCGTCGTTCGAAGTTGAGAACGAGAAGGAAGTCTCGAAAGCGCCCAAGGTCGAGTTCGACAAGCCAGGAAAGAAGTGAGAGGGGAAGAAAGTCCGCGGATCATCGTGTCGTGAAGCTGTCGCCAATATGGATCCCTCCCCCTCGACGGGGGAGGGGCAGGGTGGGGGTGAACGCCTCTCTCGCTTCCGCCTTCTTTTTCCTCGCCATCGCGCTCGTTGCCTCAGCCGAGGTTCCCGTCCCTCCTCTCAAGACACGAGTCACGGACCTCGCCGGCGTCCTCTCCGTGGCCCAGCGGGATGCCATCGAGAGAACGCTCGCGGACTTCGAGTCTCGCAAGGGGAGCCAGATCGCCGTGCTGATCGTCCCCACGACGAAGCCCGAGGAGATCGCGCAGTACGGCATCCGCGTTGCTGAAGCATGGAAGCTGGGGCGGAAAGGGGTGGACGACGGCGTTCTTCTTCTCGTCGCCAAGAACGATCGGAAGGTACGGATCGAGGTCGGGCGCGGACTGGAGGGCGCGATCCCGGACGCAGTAGCCAAGCGGATCGTCGCCGAGATCGTCACGCCGAGGTTCAAACAGGGGGACTTCGAGGGCGGCATCCGGGAAGGCGTCGACCGGATCGTTAAGGTGATCGAAGGCGAGCCGCTGCCGTCTCCCCGGCGCGTATCCGCTCCGACTGGGAGAGGAGCCGGGCCTGATTGGCTCTTCTGGGCCATCTTCTTGATCCCGGTTCTCCTTGTCGGCGCAAGCATCGCCCGGGCGCTTCTCGGCCGATTTGCGGGAGGCGTCGTTGCGGGCGGTTTGGCCGGGGTCATTGTCGGGCTGATCGCGGGATCGTGTCTCCTTGCCCTTCTCGTCGGCTTCGTTGCGTTCCTGCTCGCCCTCGCGAGCCGGGGCGGAACGGTCCTCCCGGGCGGCGGCTGGTCGTCTGGAAGCGGCTGGAGCGGGGGGAGTTCCTGCGGGGGCGGGGGAAGCGATTTCGGGGGAGGCGGCGGAGACTTCGGCGGCGGGGGCGCATCGGGGGAATGGTAGCCCCCGCCCGCGGGACGTATGAAACGAAACCGAGGCATTGAAACGTTCGTCATTTTGGCTGTCTTGCTGACCTTTTCGGTGCTCTTGCGGTTGGCAGGATGGGGAGAAGATGACGAGCAGCTGCTGGCCATCGTTGTCGTGCTTCTTTTTGCCCTTAGCGTTGTTTTCGTTTACTTCAGGGGCGCATCGGCCGAATCCCTGGTGACTGGCCTGGTCGGAGCGGTGATCGGCTGGGTCGTGACGGGCTCAATAGCGGCGGGCGTCGCGCTGGGAATGATCTCTTTTATCGTTGCTCTCTTGCTCTGCCGGATGGCCCGCGAAATTGGCAACCCATTCTACGGTCTCTGAGGAACATGGGGACAGGCTCCGCCCGCGTCCGGACGGACCCGGATCGCTCGAGAGGTGGACGGAAGGCGATGAGCACGCTTTGCTTTTCCCGTGGACCGGCATTCCTGGTATCTTGGCGGGGAGCCGTCGCGCTCTAGTCGTTCGACAGCGCCGGCAATCCGGTTCCCACAGGCGGTGAGGAAGATGGCGGCAGGAAGTGCTCAGAGAATGTTCAGGCACCTTCTCGTAGGACCGCTTTCGGTCCGAAAGCATTTTCCGAGGAGGGCGTTGGACGCGATCGAGGAGGCGATTCGGAAATCCGAGGGGACTCACCGCGGAGAACTCCGGTTCGCTGTCGAGGCCTCGCTCGAGTGGGGACCGCTCTTCGGAGGACAGAGCGCGAGGCAGCGCGCAATCGATGTCTTTTCCCGGCTCCGAGTCTGGGACACGGAGGAGAACAGCGGCGTCTTGATCTATCTCCTCCTCGCCGACCGGGACGTGGAGATCGTCGCCGACCGGGGAATCGACGGCCGCGTGGGGGCCGGGGAGTGGGAACGCATCTGCCGGGAGATGGAGGCCGCCTTCCGGCAAGGCCGGTTTGAGGAAGGCGTCGTCTCGGGAATCGCGGCCATCACCGAGCACCTGGTCCGGCACTTCCCGGCCGGCAAAGGCGACCAAAATGAGCTTCCGAACGCGCCGGTTGTTCTCTGAAGAAATGCGCGGCCATCCGCCGCGGACAAGGAGGTCACTGGAATGAAGGCGGTCGTCTTCGGAGGGACGGGGTTCATCGGGAGCCACGCCGCCGAACAACTTGTGCGGGCGGGGCACGAAGTCACGGCCGTCGTCCGGCCGACGAGCAAGACGGCTTTTCTGGAATTCCTGAAGATCCCGATTCTCCATGCCGATTTCTCCGATGCCGACCAGATCGCCCGCCTCATCCAGGGGCACGAACTCGTTTACAACTGCACGGCGAACGTCAAGTTCCACCTCTCGATGGAAGAACATCAAGAGGTGGAAGTCCGCCTGGCGCGGCGGCTCGTCGAAGCGGCGGCAAGGGCAGGCGC
The DNA here is from genome assembly GCA_919903025.1 of Nitrospiria bacterium. Classification (GTDB taxonomy): domain Bacteria; phylum Nitrospirota; class RBG-16-64-22; order RBG-16-64-22; family RBG-16-64-22; genus RBG-16-64-22. Next base: position 19,412 of record CAKKSE010000130.1, read on the forward strand.
CAAGCGCTTCATCCAGTTGAGCGGGATCAAAGTCTACGGATGCGATCTGCCGGCGACGCCCGTTGACGAGGCGCATCCCTGCCGGCCAGAGTTCCCGTTCGAAAAGGTCAGCCTGGAGAGGGAACAGGTAGTGCAGGAAGTCTCGGCGCGGGCTGGACTGGACTACGCCATCCTGAGACCTTCCGGGACAATTGGAAACAGGGACACGTCTTTTTTCTCCTTTCTCTACAAAGCCCACCGCGGCGGCGGTTTCCCGATGATCGGGAACGGGGCGGCCGGGCTGTCTCTCGTGGACACGCGCGACGTCGGCCGGGCCATGGTCTGGCTGGGGGAATCCCGCGATTCGAGCGGGGAGGTCTATCTCCTGCGGGCGTTCGAGACTTCGTGGATGGGGCTGAAGGAGGCGATCGACAGGGTCCGGGGCGTGACGGCGAAAGTCCGGCGCCTTCCTCCGGGTCTGGCGATGGGTCTCGCGCGGTTTCTTGAATGGGTGACGCCGTACGGAGGGAATCCCTGGCTCACGCGGCTGGCCGTACGCTCCATGACGGCGAACGCCCTATTCGACGACACGAAGATCCGAAGGGCCGGCTTCGCGACGGTCCACAACAGCCTGGACGAGACGCTCTCGAACGCGATCGCGGACATTGAGGGACGAAAGAGCTGAGGAGCCATGCGCCGGACAAAAACGCGCCGGGCGTGGAAAGGAGGAAATAATGACGAGCTGGCTCTACCTGATCGGAGCGATCGTCCTGGAAGTCGCGGGCACGACGTCGATGAAGCTCTCGGAGGGGTTCACGAGGGTTGGCCCTTCGGTCTTGATCTTTGTGTTCTATGTGCTTTCTTTTACGGCGCTCACCTTTGCCCTCAAGGGAATTGATGTGAGCGTCGCCTACGCTGTCTGGGCCGGGGTCGGGACTGCATTGATTGCGATGATCGGCATCGTCCATTTCAAGGAGCCAGCCGGCCTTCTCAAGATCGCGAGCATCGGCTTCATCATCGCGGGCGTCGTTGGACTCAACCTCACTGGTCTCCGTCGCTAGAAGGAGGCGCCGCGACAGTGAACGAGTTCCCTGCATTCGTGCAAGACCTTCCCGAAGCCGATCTGCCGTTTGAGGGTTTGAGGGGCTGGCTCCTTTCGGGCGAGAATGGGCAGGTATTGTTCAACGAATCCGACGTCGACCTGGACGTACCGGAGCATTCGCACGGCGACCAGTGGGGGGTCGTGATTGCCGGGCGGATTGAACTGAGGATCGGCGGCCGGATGGAAGTCTACGCCAAGGGCGATACGTACTTCATCCCGGCCGGGGCGCCGCACTCGGCGAGGATTCACGCGGGCTTCCGGGCCGTGGATTATTTCGCGGACCGGGATCGGTACAAGGAGCGGCCGGGGTGTGAATGACCGGCCATTCCTGGCAAAGCGGCATCTTGACCGAGGAGAGAGCGATGAATAGGTCGGCGATTGCGCGAAGGGGAATCATCAGGGCCGTCGTATCGGTTCTGATTCTTCTCTCGTTCTGCCCCCCCGCCTGGGCCCAGACGAAGGGGCTCTTGTGGAAGATCGATGGGCCTCAGCCTTCCCATGTTTTCGGGACAATCCACCTGGCCGACCCTCGCGTGACGGATCTTCCGAGCGTCTTTTGGGACGCCTTCCGCGAGTCCAAGACGTTTGCCATGGAGGTCGTGATGGAGTCGTCGGGCGTCATGGAGATGGGGATGGCCGTCCTGGCGGGTCCGCAGGAGAAGGGGTGGGAAGAGCGTCTCTCCCGTGACGACTATCAGAAGCTCCAGCAGGCGATGCAGAAGCGCGGGTTCCCTCCCGCCTTCATCCCCATGCTGAAACCCTGGGTCCACGCCATGCTTCTTTCGGTCCCTCCCCGCCAGCTCGACTCCATGCAGAAGTCCCCGCCTCTCGACTTCCTGCTGCAACAAAGGGCCGTCTCCCAGGGCAAGACGGTGATCGGGTTGGAGGAGATGAGCGAGCAGGTCTCGGTCTTCGAGCGGATGTCCCTTCCGGACCAGATCCAGATGCTCTCGGCGATGGTTCGTTATCAGGAAAATCTGGAAGGGCTGACCGAACAGCTCATCGCCGCGTACCGCGACCGGGACCTGGCCCGGCTCGGACGGCTGATGGAGGAAGGGCTCCGAATGAGCGGAGCGGACAGATCGTACAGGGACCGCCTCCTCCTTGATCGGAACCGCCGGATGTTCGAGCGGATGCTCCCCCTGGTCCAGCGGGGGAACGCGTTCATCGCCGTTGGCGCCGGCCACCTCGTGGGCGAGGACGGCCTGCTCCGTTTGCTCGAGCGGCGGGGCTTCCGCGTGCAGTCGGTCTACTGAGCGGGGGAACTCCGGACCGCGTCCGGTGTCTCAAGAAGAGGAGAAGGTTGGAAAACGATCCGGACATCGAGTGGGTGCGGGCATGCCAGGCCGGGGATGCGGACGCGTTCCATCCGCTCGTCCTGCGGAACCAGAAGCGGATCTACAACTTGGCGCTCCGGATGCTCAGGGACCCTGCCGAGGCCGAGGACCTGACGCAGGAGGCGTTCGTTGCGGCGTTCGAGCAGATCGGGAGCTTCCGGGGGGAGTCGGCGTTCTCCACCTGGCTCTATAGGATCGCCGTCCGCCGGGCCTTGAACCGAATCCGGGACCTGGGGCGGAGACCGCTCGCTCATGCGTCCACGATCGACGATCCTCCGGACGGCGCGCCATCGCTCGACATTGCGGACGCGTCCCCTGGCCCGGACGTCATCCATGAGAACCGCGAGACGCGTGCGGTGCTGGAGCGGGGACTGCTCGCGCTTTCGGCCGATTTCCGCGTAGTCCTGGTCCTTCGAGAGATGCAGGGTCTTTCGTACGAGGAGATCGCGGAGATGCTCGGCGTGGAAGCGGGGACCGTGAAGTCCCGGCTCCACAGGGCGAGATTCGCGCTGGCCGAGCAGTGCCGGAACATGCCAGGAGAGGGGCGAAATGCCGTGCGATGAGATGAGAGACCGGCTCTCTCCTTACCTCGAAGGGGAGTTGAGCGAGAGCGAGCGGAAAGCGCTCGAAGCCCATCTCGGCGAGTGCGCGGATTGCGCCGCGCTTCTGGCCGTTCTCCGCGAGAGCGTCGCGTCGCTTCGCGCCGCGCCCGAAGCGGACCCCCCCGTGCACCTTGCTCGGAGGATCCAGGAAGCCGTTGCTCAGAAGGCGGCGGAGCAGTCGCGGCCCCGGGCGGCTTGGGGCTGGACATGGATGCCGGCGTTCGCGGCCGCGGCCTCTTTTCTCGCGATGATCGGCCTGATCGCCTACCTCGACCGGTCCGCCAAGGCGCCCGTGATGATCGCCGCCAAGGTGGAACAGGAGACGCCGCGGCCAGCTCCCGTTCCGGCGTCTGCGCCCCCGCCCGCGAGGGCCATGGAGCCAGAGAAGGTTGCCGCACTTGCGAAGGAGGGCGAAAAAGCCGCGACGCCGGAAACGAGAGTCCGAAAGGATTCGCTGTCGGCCGGCCGCCTCCTAGCGGGCCGCGCCGAGGATGTCGAGCAAAAGACAGAGGTCTCTCGCGCGGATGAGAGGTTGGAAGCGGCTAGGCCCCGGCCGGCGGAGCGTTCCTATCCAGCGGCCAAGCAGGAGTTTGCCAAGATCGCTCCCCGAGCGGCTTCCGCGCCGAGTCCAGCCTCCCGCGAGCCGGGAGTCGTCATCACCCTCTCCCAGTCCGCCGCGAGAGCGAAGGCGTTTTCCATCGTCACATCCCTTGGCGGAGTTCCTTCGGAGTTGCGGGAGGAGGCCAAAGCCAAGAAAGAAGTTGGCGCCACGGCTCTCGCGCCCCCTCAAGAGATTGAGAAGTTTTCGTTCCCATTCGGGCAGTATGACAGACTGATCGCCGAGCTTCGCGCCCTTGATCCTGACCTCGCCGTTTCCGGCCCCGCGCCAGCCGGTGAATCCGAAGTCCGCCTCATCATCAGAACCAAGCCAAGAGAGCCGTAGTTCCATCACCCCCACCCGCACCCTCCCCCATTCAGGGGGAGGGGGAAGAAAAGGTCGGTCCTCCGCAATCGAGAGGGAGGATGTCAAGCCGTCGGGAACTTTTTCCTCCCCCCGGTGTCTGACAGGGCAAGGACACGGAAGCCCCTTGCGGGCTTGCCGGTCCTCGACTCACAGCCCCCAGGACCCGAAAGGAGGATTCCATGAAACGAAGGACCTTTATCATTCCGGTCGGCCTGCTCTTCCTTGTCGCGGCCGTTCTCGGACCGGAGCCCGGCGATGCTCGCTCGATCAAGATGCCGAACCCGGGGATCGAAGACGAGAGCGTCAAGACCATCCGCAGCGGCGTCTCGAGTCTCCGCGTCGGGAAGCCCATCTCCCACGACGGCTTGACCCTCTTTCCACTGGTCCCCGGCAAGAACGGGGCAAACGGGAAGAAGATCGGAGAGATCCGGACAATGGACGAAGCACTCGAAGCCGGGAGCCTCGTTGTCCGCGAATCGGGCCGCGGCGTCGTCGAGACGCTGGTCGTGGAGAACCGCGGCGACGCGCCCGTTCTTCTCATGGCTGGAGAAATTCTGGTCGGCGGAAAGCAGAACCGGACGCTTCGCCAGGACGTCCTTCTTCCTCCCCGGAGCGGCGAAGTCTCCATTCCGACGTACTGCGTGGAAGAGGGGAGGTGGCGCGAGAAGACGTCGAAGTTCGATTCCGGCGGCACGCTGGCACACCCGTCCTTGAGAAAAGAGGCGCTGAAGGCCGCGCCGCAGGCGAAGATCTGGCGAGAGGTTCGAGAGCGGTCGCAGAGCGCCGGCGTCCAATCTGCGACGGGCGACGTGCAGGCCTACTACGGAGACAAGAAGGTGGCCCAGGCCGTGGAAAAGGGGGCGGAGGAGATCGAGAAGCGCGGCTTCCCGTCGGACGCGCTCGGCGTTGTCGCCGTCCGCGGGGCCCGCGTCGTCGGAGTGGATCTATTTGCCGGCCCCTATCTGTTTGCAAAGCTCCGCCGGAAGGTGATAAAGACCTATCTCTTTGATGACCCCTGGAAGATCAAGCCTGTTGCTGGCGGCGAGAAGGAAGTAGAGGGTCTCCTGAAGCTCCTCGCGGACAAGGCTTGGGAGTCGGTCCCGTCGCCGGGAGTCGGCCGGCTCTTCCGGATGGAAGGAAATAGCGCCGGGACCGCTCTCGTCTACCGGGCCGGCGTCGTTCACCTGGCGGTCCTGCCGTGAAGACGGGATCCGTTACGGGCAAAGTGACCGTGCCCCCCGCCAACCCAACGCATCCCTCCCCCCTCCGAGGGGGAGGGCGAGGGTGGGGGGGAGATCGGCAACAAGCCAAAGACCGGAGGACGACATGAACACGCAAAGCAATCTGTGCAGAACTATCCTGGCGGGACTTGCGTTCCTATGCCTGGCGGATGGCGCTCCCGCCGCCGCGGCCCCGCTCGAAAGCACTCTCTCCGATCAGGAGTCCGTGGCCGTCACCGTCTACAACAACGGCCTCGGCCTTGTCCGCGAGGTCCGGAAGATCCCCGTCCCCGCGGGCACGGGCGAGCTCCGGTTCATGGATGTCGCAGCGCAGATCAAGCCCGAGACCGTCCACATCCGTCCGCTTGCAGGCGATCTCGCCGTCCTGGAGCAGAACTACGAATACGACCTCCTGAGCCCTGCCAAGCTTCTCGAAAAGCAGGTCGGACGCGAAGTGGAATTGGTGCGGCTGAACGAAAAGACGAAGGAAGATGAAGTCGTGAGGGCCACTCTCCTCTCCACGAACAATGGCCTCGTCTACCGGGCGGGCGACCGGATCCTCCTCAATCCCAAGGGCGAGGTCCGTCTCACGCGCGTGCCGGACGACCTGATCGCCAAGCCGACGCTGGTCTGGCTGATCAAGGGCGCAGGTGGATTTCAGAAAGTCGAGACCTCCTACATGACGCGCGGGCTGACGTGGCAGGCGGACTATGTGTTCGTCCTGGATGCCGCCGACCGGAAAGCCGGGCTCACCGGTTGGGTGACGCTGGACAACACGAGCGGAACGACGTACCGGGACGCTCAGCTCCAGCTCGTGGCGGGAGACGTCCAGAAGGTGGAGGAGGAGCGGAAGTTCGAGATGGCAAAGGCCCGCGTGGCGATACCGGCTGCGGCGGGGCCGCCGCAATTCAAGGAGCAGTCTTTCTTCGAATATCACCTCTACACGCTGGAGCGGCCCGCGACAGTCAAGCAGAACCAGAAGAAGCAGATCCAGCTCATCGAGGCGGAGAACGTCCCTGTCCGGAAGGACCTGGTCTACCGGGGCCAGTCGTACTACTACTGGGACAAGATGGGGTACCCGGTCTCCAACGAGAAGGTCGGCGTATTTCTCATCTTCGAGAACCGCAAGGACCACGGGATGGGAATGCCGCTTCCCAAGGGGATCGTCCGCGTGTACAAGGCGGATGACTCCGGGGCCCAGCAGTTCATCGGCGAGGATCGGATCGACCACACGCCCAAGGATGAAAAGGTCCGGATCAAGGTGGGGAACGCCTTCGACGTCGTCGCCGAGCGCCGCCAGACCGATTTTGAAGTCGTCTCCGACTACGTCCGGGAGGTCGCCTTCGAGGTCAAGATCAGGAACCACAAGGAGGAGGACGTCGTCGTCCGCGTCGTGGAGCCGATCGCGTTCGACTGGAAGGTGCTCTCGGCGAGCCACCCGCACGAGAAGGCGGACGCCCGGACCCTGGAGTTCAAGGTCCCCGTGCCCAAGGGAAAGGAAGCCAAGCTTGCCTACCGGGTGAGGATCAAGTTATAGCCCCGGACGAGGGAGCGCTCAGCGTTCAGCGATAGGCTGGCGGAAACTCTTGATGATCTTGGCCAAATGTTGACCGCCGATGGCCCATGGCGAGCCTGTTCGCCTTCAGGAGCAGACATCACATTTGCGGTCCCCTGCCGCGTCTCTTACCTATAGACCTCTCTGCGGTGGCCTATCCTGAGGACCAGAATCGTCTGGTCAGCGTCGCGCAGGTGGCAGACAATCCGATAGTCACCGACTCGGTACCGCCACATGGGGACATCTCGTTTCGCGACCTTCATAGCTGTGCCCTTCCCGCGCGGAGCGGTCCGGGCATCCTCAAGCGCTTCCAGAATCCGCTCATGGGCCTCGCGCGGGAGCTTTTCGAGTTCCTTGAAGGCGGATGGGCGGAACTTAGCGGACCAGTCCAAGTCGCCGCCTCACGTCCTTGATGTCGATCTCTCCTTTTTCCTTCTCCAGGCGGCCGAGGGCGATGTGATAGTCCTCCCATTCGTCCAGGTAGTCCTGGATCGCCTCCCTGAGGTACCAACTCTTGGTCCTGCCGGTGCTCTTCGACAGGGCCGCAAGGCGCCGCTCGGTCTTAGGGTCCAATCGAATCGTAGTTGTCATGCTTCCTCCTTTCGAGACGTATTACTTTTAAGGCGCATCCGGGTTTTGTGTGGGTGTGGCCCATATCTTGGGGGAAGCGTTGCC